>JAHQWZ010000315.1 GCA_029856425.1 Candidatus Thorarchaeota archaeon | reverse complement strand
GCTCCTGGTGCCGCCAATCGCATGATGTCCTCTCGGCCACCATATACACCAAGATGCATAGTACCCCCTACAATCTTGCCTAAGGTAATTAGATCTGGAATCACTCCAAATTCCTTCTGGCCAGCGGAGCCATAGGAGAACCTGAAACCAGTTATTATCTCATCGAAGACAAGGAGAATATCTCTCTTCTCAGTTTCCTCACGTAGATATTGCAGATAATCGG
Source organism: Candidatus Thorarchaeota archaeon (assembly GCA_029856425.1). GTDB lineage: Archaea > Asgardarchaeota > Thorarchaeia > Thorarchaeales > Thorarchaeaceae > SMTZ1-83. Next base: position 2,535 of record JAHQWZ010000315.1, on the reverse strand, counting down.
GGTCAGGCGGCAATGCGCCTCCTGCTCCTAGAATAGGCTCAATTATCACAGCAGCTAAATCTTGGCCGTGTTCCTTCATTAGATTATCAAGGCTTTTTCGGTCATTGAAGTTGAAGGAAACACCATCGAAAAAGGGATTGTCTGTATATGGGGATTTTAGATGATACGCCAATGCATCATTGCCGCCGTGCCATCCTCCCATTGTCTTCGCCACAAGCTTCTTGTTCGAGAAGAGACGTGCTAGACGAATTGAGTACATTGTTGCCTCTGCACCTGTTGAACAGAAGCGCATCTTTTCCAAGAATGGCACTCCATCCTTCAGCATTTCAGCAAGAATGACCATCTTCTCATTCAATCCGCCAAAGTGGATGCCATTGCCAATTTGCTCAGTTAGAGCATCTCTCACTGCAGCATTATTATGGCCCAGAATTTGAGCATAATGAGTTGTCCACCAGTCAATGTACTCATTTCCATCTACATCCCATATATGAGAGCCATCTCCCCTGGCAATGTAAGGTGGATATGCTCCAAATTTGTCTAATCCGTAAGTGCGCACATTATGGTTGACTCCACCACAGAATAAACCAATAGCACGGTTCCATAGTAACGAAGAGGATGGAGTTGCAACCCTGTATTTTTCAAGCATCATGTACATCTCCCATGAGTCAGTGTCCATTGATTTGATGTTGTTTCCATGATTTATTCTTTCGGTCATTATGGAACTAAGCCAAGTATGTACTCTGCAAAGAGAATTGGCTATCTGTACTCATCTGAGAGATTCAATCAAATTCGTTGAATAAGGCTTGTCACACACACGAACATCTTTAACAATAAAGATTCGCCAGAAAATAGCCTCCATGTCGGAGAATGATATGAAGAGCTGATTCTTGAAATGGATGATATGCAAGAAACTGTCCCAGTAGAGCCAACCTTAATTGACGAATCAAATGGTAATGACGACGATGTTTTTGAGTTGTCTTGGTGGCAATCAGTTAGAAGGGTCTTAAGCAATCGGAACTGGGCCATCTACCTTGGAACCGTTTGGATCTATAGCAGCATGAATGTCCTAAACCAGTACTTTACTCTCTATTTCCGTGACATCGGCGTTTCTTATGTCATGGTCGGAATAGTGATATCACTCATGTTTGTCGTGAACATGATTGGAACTACCTTCTCAGGATATCTGGCAGACAACTATGACCGAAAGAAGCTCTCAGGAATCACTTTGACAATTAATGGAATTGCCTTCCTCATGTTATCATTCGCTACTGAGATTTTTGCTATCGCGATTGCTATAGTTGTCTTCGGATTATCATCTCTCACTAGCACTGGTGGACAGGCATATAGCATGGAGCAGATAGACCGAAGACTGGGGGGCGTGGCGAATAGCCTGTTCACGTTAGGTACGACTTGGGGACTTGTTCCCCTCTTTCTTGTAACCATCCTTCTTGGTATTGGTACACCTTTCATCGCTATAATGCAAATGCTGATGTTTGCAGCTGGAATCCTATTTCTAGTGTCTGCACTCGTGAGATTCACTGTGTTGAAATCACTGCCAAGATCTGATCGGATCAGGAAAGAGGGTAATATTCTACGTGACTTCCTCAGTGAGAATGTTCGGGGGTTGAAGCTCCTATTCAAGGTGTTTCCCATTTTCGTTGTCATAATCGGTCTTGATGCATTTAGCGATGCCTTCTACAGGTTTGCAAGTCTGTATTATGTTAATGAAACCCTTTCGTTTTCCATTGGTGAGATCAATCTCATGATCCTAGTGACCCTTGCCTTCTCTGTACCGCTGACTCTATATCTTGGCCGCATATTTGATAAGAGAGGTGGCCGGGGTCTCACTATTGCGGTCTACGCAGTAATGCCGATCGCTATTGGACTCCTTGTATTGGCGGCAGAAATCCCCTACATTGCTCCGAATAATTGGTTAATCGCTGCTGATAACATATATCCTGGTCTTAGGGTCATCTTCTCATTGGCATTCATAGCAACTGCCATGAAGACAATCAATGATACTCTATGGTTCTCTATTCTAGGGACTTACATTATAAAATCACTCCCACGCCCTGACTTAGGGAAGATGCTGAGTCTCACAATGGTTGTTGTGTTTCTTTTCATATCCTTTGGTCCAATTCCAGCTGGGATTATGTATGATGCCTGGCAAGGTCTTCCCTTGCTCTATACAGTTATCATTCTCAATCTCTTCATTCTTGGCGTTCTAATTACCAAAAGCATTGAGCCAAGGATTGAAGTAGAAGAGCTGGAACGAGAGTCTGGTGTGCATCTCTACTAGTCCTGAGCCGCAAAGATTATGATACAGGAGTCACACTTATTCAAGACAGTGTCAACAATGTCAGGCGTACTTAAGGTTGGAACTGCAGAAGCAAAGCCAGGGGAACTGGTGAAAGGAGTCATCAGGGGAATTGAGCTCAACACATCCAATAGAATCGACATCCCTGTTCTATTGATGAATGGCCATCAAGATGGCCCTACTCTCCTTGTTGTATCCACACAGCATGGAATCGAGAT
>JAHQWZ010000018.1 GCA_029856425.1 Candidatus Thorarchaeota archaeon | reverse complement strand
TATCAGGGTCATCGGGATGTGATTGGATATAATCCTCGGCAGCCCACCACTGAAGAGCCTCATATTGATCCCAGTCGTCCTGGTTTGAAACGATCGTATAGAGGATGGTGAGTTCCTCCTCCTCACCTATCGTTATGTTCTCTTCATGGGATCGATAGCTATCCCGAGTAAATTGAGATGCTTCGAGGTATCCATCTTCAGGCTCCTTCAACCAAAACGGTTCGCCAACAATCACCAAGCCTCCAGGCTTAGTCATTCCTCGAAGCGCCTTGAGTGTGCCACGGTGTCCTTTGAAAACCCAGCTTGCTCCTAGACACATGGACACGTCGAATAGTTCTGGAGTATCTGGCTGGTACCTTGCACCATCCATTTCCACGAATTCAAGCTTTGCTTCAGGAATCCTCTCCCGATGCTTCTTCCTGCAATCGTTGATGCAAAAGGGAGAGATATCAACACCGACACCAGATATTCCATAGATTTCTGCTAGCCTGACTAGATATTCACCTTTCCCGCATGCTATGTCAAGTACATGAGCGCTGCTTTGGAGTTTTAGGAGGCTGCAGAAGTGTTCAAACTTCGTTTTGCTAATGGGATTGCAAAGTAGATGGTGCTTATGAGTAATATCGAAGTACTTCCAAGTATCCATTACAATCACTTCAGTAGGTCCAAAGAGCAGTACTCTCCTCAAACTTGGGTGTTTTGGTTCAAATCCCACCTGCCCGCCATCATTTCTTCTCATTCTAGTTCTCTGGAAATACTATTCCCATTACCAGCATATTATGGTACTTCCCATCCGTACCAAAGTATGCATCTTGCAATAACCCCTCAATTTTGAAGCCTAGCTTCCTATACAATCCTACAGCCGCCTTATTGTCCTCTATTACCCAAAGACCAATTCGATGGAGTCCCTTTTTCTCAGCTATAGACAGAAGATTTTTTGTCATTGTTGTCCCCAGCCCAACTCCGAGGAAGTCTTGGTGGATGTATATCACCATGCCACCTGTCCCTTTCTTCCTAGGGCGAGTATATTCGTGTATTGCTGCAATTCCCACTAAATTGTTATCAAAGACTGCAACAATTGAGAGTCCAGTTTCAGCACCGCCCATCCAACGACTAATTTTCTCTTCATCATAAGGAGGATTACTCCACATGAGCGCGTCTTGAGAGAATCTAGTGAACATGCCGAGTAATTGCTCTTTATCATTGGGCTCGAGTAATCGAAGGGTGACTTCTCTTCCATCCCTTAATCGAGCTTTCCGCTTCTCCATAGTGCTATGATTCCTCTTGCCATTGACTTGGATGTTTCGATTCGAATCCCACCTGGCCCGCCATCTAATTCTCATTACGTGAGTATGTATTTTACCAACGCATAGGTTCACATTCACTAGACACCTTTTGTCTGCGTTGATTCTACAGCTTTTCTTCTGAGTTCCTTTGCTCTGTCAGCCACAGCGGGTATCCAAAATAGTGAGTAAATAAACAGCAGAAACAAGAGGAATGGTACTGTAAATTCAGCTGGCAGAGGAAACGGTAGGATAAGGAAGACAAGCACAGAAACTAAGCTGTAACACAAGAATATCGGTAATCTAAGTATGACCGCTAGTAACGTTAGGTGCTTTTTCTGGGTGGTCTGGACCCATGTCGAGAATAGGTTGTCTACACTATCGCCTATTCCGGTAATGACTGCATCAGCTCTTTGATTGATAGCACCCTCAACGAGAAACCCTGCTGTTACAAATCCAAATACAAGTAGAAAGTCTATAACAAGCCAGACTATGACGATGTCCATACTCCAAGACCCACCAGCTTTCAGATTGTTACCATTTTTGTTCTGATATCTATCTTTTGAGGGGCGGCAAGAAATCTGTGAGAGATACATTGGAATTCTCTGACTTAGATATTGTGGTTCGAAACCCACCTGGCCCGCCAATCCTTTTTCGCGGCATGTATCTACTTAGACATTCTACTGAGTCGTGAAATTACTTCTTCAGCCTCAGTCATTATTGTATCCAATAATTCCTTTACAGTGGGAATGTCTTTGATCAAGCCTACACCTTGACCGCAACTCACAACCCCTAGGTCAATATCTCCTTCTCTGTACATCTCTTCTGCTTTATCCCCAGAGGCAGCTTGAATGAGCTGAAATAGGGGCGCTCCTTGAGATTCCAATTCAATTACATGCTGCGCCGCTTTATTGTTCCATATTCTGTGGGTGTTTTGAATAGAACGCAGAACCAGACTAGTATCAGTTTCCTTTGCTTCAACAAAAGCTCGTTTGAGATTGTCATGAATGGGACATTCTTTTGTAGCCATCATTCTTGTACCCATAATTACTCCTTCAGCACCTAGTGCCAAGACCGCAGCAATACCTCTGCCATCTGATATTCCACCCCCGGCAATTACAGGAACATCTAGAGCATCAACTACGGATGGAGTCATCACCATGGTTCCTATATCCAGAATCCCAGTAGCTCCACCATTCTCATATCCAACAACCGTTACGATATCAGCACCTAGAGATACTCCTTTTATGGCGTATCTTACTCCAGCACATTTGTGAATCCAGATGACACCTCCATCCTTGAATTTGGGAACTAAAGCCTCTGGAGCTTTGTGACCACTTGTTTCAATAATTTCCACACCCTCAGCTAATGTGGCATCCACATAATCTTCCAGCTTATCCTGAGGCATTAAAGCAGGGAAGAGATTGATATTCACTGCAAATGGTTGATCTGTAAGAGATTTGGTTTTCTTGATCGCATCACGCAGTTCATCAGGGGACTTATAATTTGCACTCGCTAATACAGCACAGGCACCAGCATTACTAGCTGCTGAAACAAATTCAGGATTGGAAATCCTTGCCATGGTTCCTGCAATAATCGGATATTTACATCCCAACATTTCAGTTACTCTTGTCTTTATCATTTGGCTCACTCACACCGCTTTTGACCGTTGACCAGATACCCACAGATAAATCTCATCATCAGATGGAACAATCGCTACGAAGCCTTAGTGCTATGGAGTGGTTCAAATTCCACATGGTCCGCCATATCAACTTTCAATTTGGTATTAGAAGTGACTTGCATCATACCTTGCGTTATTCGATTATTCTATTACTTCACATTTCTGTAGCTTATATGGCTAGGATTCATGGCTGGAGTGCTTAGAACTGATACGGGAGAGATCCGTTATCTCTGGAAATTCTCACTAACATTCATCCTGCTTCTTGTGTTGATATTCATCAGCAGGATTCTACTGATACTTGCAGTTCAGCAGGCTTTCATTCTTCAAGGCACACCTTCTGATATTGCCTTTCAGAACTCACAGGTCTTTGTGTCCGAATCATCAGAGGGTCAGGCGATAGCGAGTTCGCTGGATCTACTGTTTACACTCCTGATCGTCTTTTTCCTAGTTACTCGCATCGAGAAACGTGATTTCTGCCTGACTGACCTTGGCTTGAATCTACAGCGTAATACCCTGCCCTATGTCGGACTTGGATTGGTCATCGGATGCGCCCTCTTTCTTGGAGCCGCTATGTTTGGAGTGCTTCTTGGCACACTTGAGTCTCCGTTATCTCCCAATCTGAATCAATGGCCAATCTTAAGTACACTAGTTGCTTCAATAGCATTCTACGTTCTGAACAGTTACTGGCAAGAGATTGTATTCCGAGGATACTTGCAGACTCGGGCAGTCGAGGAGTATGGTCGTCTAGCTGGAGTGATGGTGGTCACAATTGTCTTTGTGGTCTTTCATGGCTTAGTTCAAACCCTAACACTCAATGGGATTCTAACAGGTCTTCTGCTGTTCTCGTTCATAGGTCTATTATATGACAATACTAGGTCACTCTATCTCGTTGGTGTGATCCATGCGGTTCTAAATTTCCTGCCCGCTCCATTCAACACGTGGTGGCAAGGGCTTGAAGCTATCATAACATATGGCATTGCACTTGCATTGCTCGTTCTGCTTACACGTCGTTCCGAGCAAGGTGTTGAATTAGTGAATAATCGCCCCCAGTTGTAGGAAACTCTTCAACTCCGGCCTGGACCGCCATTTTCTCTGAATTGCCAGGTTCTCAAGCAACATCTATAGGTGAGTGCGTTTCGACAGCGGGGCATGAGCGTCTCAATCAAGAAGGGTCTTAGTTTCGGTCTGACATCTGGAGTCATAACAACACTTGGAATGGTAGTAGGTGTCAATGCGAGCACGAGTTCTCGTCTAGCTGTGATTGCTGGCATTGTTGCAATAGCCATAGCTGATGCGTTTTCCGATGCAGTTGCAATGCACGTGTCAGAGGAATCTGAAGGCATTCATTCAAGAGGAGATGTTTGGGAAGCAACAATGGCAACATTTCTTGCTAAGTTCACTTTCGCTATGACATTCGTAATCCCAATTTGGTTTCTCCCGCTTGATATGGCGGTCATGATAGATATTGTCTGGGGTCTATCAATAATGACGGTGTTCAATTTTCTGCTAGCACGTTCGCAGGACGAAAGAGTATTGAGGGTAATTTTCGAGCATTTGGCAATAGCCATCTTTGTCGTTCTGATAACATATATCGTCGGATTGTTTCTCTCTACAATAATCACTGAGGTATAATCCCTAACTCCTTCAACTCCCACCGTGCTCACCATGTATCTCCTAGAACTCTTTCGAATCTTCAAAAGAAACGAGCTGAAATCAAGGATGCCTTGATTCTTTATGAAATCACTAAAACCAAGGCTATTCGAACCAGCCATACTTCCCTTTGAGAGGAATGTATAGGACCGTTTCTATGGATTTCCTCGTCAAGATTCCATACATGTCTTTCTCTACTAAGATTAAGTCTTGAACGCTTTCTGGAGGCCCAACAGGTGATATCAGTCTGCCTTGCTGTTTCAGTTGTTCGATTAAAGGACTGGGTATCTCTGGGCATGTTGCGGTGATGCAGATTTTGTCATACGGCGCTTCCGGTGTATGACCCAAAGAGCCATCATTATGGACAAGAAGCACATCATCATAGCCCATTTTTCTCACATTCTGTTTAGCGAAGTTGTATGTTTCTTCGTCAATCTCAATCGTGACGACTTTTCCGCTTGATCCTACGATTTCCCTAGCTAGGGCAGCACCATACCCAGAACCAGCACCCACTTCTAAGAATCTCTCACCCTCTTTGAGCCCCAACGCCTCATAGAAAAGTGGATAGCTATGAGGACATGAGATGGTAGCCTCACGTCCCGGAAGAGGAAATGGGACTTCAAGATACGCGTAGTCTCTGTACAGCACAGGAATGAAATCCTCCCTCGGAACCTTGAGCATCGCCTTTATGATGCTCCCTGATTTCAAGAACCCTCTCTTTATCAGCCACTCGACCTTCTCTTCTCTCTCTCTTAGGAACTCATCCCCAGTCTTTTTCGGCATCTTGGGAGGAGGAATAATCCAGCCAACCATCTCAATAGATATTCACTGGACCTTGAATTAAACACTTTAGTTGACACCTCACTTCAGAATTGGAAATCCAACTTGGCCTATCATTACTTCATTTTCAACGCAATTTTGATTACACACTAGACTTGCAGACTCATGGCTATCGAGATTATGAGAAAAGGGAGATTTACGCAAAACATGACGAAACTTACTGCTGCGTGAGAAGTAGGTGTTCTACAAACCAATCGTGCGTAATCTGCAATTTCCTCAGTACTTGAAAAGAGGGATAATGGGTCAAGCCGATACCTTACATTCTCAATTCTAATCTGTTCCCACTCACGTCCTTGTCGCATCCTCCAAAACGATGTGGGTAAAACCATGACGGTAAAGAAGAGTGGGCTTAATACCATTGAGTTGAGCTCTGATGGGGCGAATGCTGCTAAGTAAATTGAGATCACGAGAACAAGCAGGGGATACAAGAAGGGAATGAAGAAATCATGCATGAGGAACTCGCGATATGATGTAAATTCTGGCCTTGTTTCCATGCGACTTGCAGATGAAGCAATACAAAGCTTCACTCCTGAGTCGAGATCAGTGTCCCTTAATCGAACCTTTAGGACTCCCTCAACATTAATGATTGAATCGCACGAACGCTTTCTAATGGAATCAACCTCTTCAAATTCAATCTCGACTCCTTGAAGTTCAACCTCTTCGTATTGTTCTAGCCCCATCTCACGACTCTTGTTGAGGACTATCTCTTCAGCTCTTTTCCTTAATTCTCCATCAGAAAGTGGGATCACTTTTTACATGCCTCTAATTCGGGTTATCCAAGTATCCATTTGACTAAATCAAGATAAACTATAGCTAGAATTTTCTGAACACAAGACAATACGAGTGATCATACCCATATCCAAAGACGCCCCTACCATAGTCGGGTCCCTCCCAACCAACAACAATCTCTCCCTTAAAATGCAGGACTTTCGAGACCTCTCTCGATATGTCCCATGCAAGAGGTGTTATTTCCTCCCCCTTGAGATTAGATACCTCCAATATCACATAGGCATCTGGGTTCAGAAATCCATTCAGTTTCTTGAAAATCCCACTTAACTCATCAAGATATTTTGAATAGTAACCATCTTTTTTGTCTGTTGCGAGGGGATCATGTCGAGAAGTTTGCTTCATAAATGGAGGCGATGTCAAAACAAGGTCGGCCTTAGGTAAATTGTAGTCATCAATCTTGCGAGCGTTTCCATGAATAATATTGCCCTTTGTGACCAAGTTCTCCCTTATGAAATTGAAACGATTCACATCCAATTCGATTCCATAGGGAACCCGGCCCATTGACTCAGCTACAAAGAGTACTGTACCAAGTCCCGCGAAAACATCAAGGACAGTATCTCCCGGATTGGAATATTCCTCAATGAGAAGCCTCACTAGACATTCCGCAAATCGATTATCGCTTTTTTGAAACTCCTGAGGTATTTCTCTCTCTCGTTTCATAGGCAAAACAATGAATGTCCTCACGATAGAATTCACTCGAGTCGTTCTGGTTTTGCAACGGCTATATCTCTTGGCATAGAATAAGCACTAGCCTCCAATCCCGCCTAGCCTGTTATTTTATATTAAACCTGCAGGGGATTCAGAAATTGCTTTTCGGGAAATAACCATATTTCTCCAAGAACTCTGTCTTCAGAATGTCCATGATGATGACGTCATGTCGTTCCCCCATCGCGACATCCTAGCTCATGCAGTCTACCCTGGGACTTGAACCCAATCCTTTCATAGAAGCTGACCCCCTTTCTATTAAATCCTTCAACCCACAAATAGACACTATGAAGGTCTAAGACTGAGAAAGCGGTGTTCAGCAGGATCCTCAACGCATCTGCTCCATAGCCCTTACCTCTGTATTCCAAATCAAAGATTGCAAAATGACCAACCTCACCAAATCGGTTGATCCAACTGGTGCCTACAAGACTGATGATTCCTATAAGCTGGTTACCCTTCAGGGTTTCAATCCCAAAGGTGAGCATGCTATTATTAGCAAATGCATCATTCACGTTCTCAATGTATCTAACCATATCCTCATTACTCGTGGGAAGGGGTGTGGGAAGATACCGATCCAGTTCGTAGACTTTCCAGTGAGGCAGAATTATGGATGCATCATCAGAGTTTAGTTTCCGTAGACGCACCAACTTTCCTTGATACATGCTCTGTCGCATGAAATCCCTATCGGACGCATTTAATTATTATGAATCATGATTCTTATATGGCTCCAGCTAGGTGTTCTCATTGGCAGTCGTGTTATGTTTCCGGCCTGTTTATTTCCAGATTATTCTCGCTTGGGCTTTCTTCTTGCTTTCGAAGAGCGGTCGAATCAGAAAAATCCGAATGGAAGCCCACGGTCTTGGTGGATTTAGAGTTGAGTATTTCGTGCTATTTCTTTTGCAGTTCTATGAGCAATACGAAGAGGTTCAGGATACCCTCTAACTGCGCAATCCTTGACAACTCTTACAGATGTAGAGAGCGTGATATTATTCCCTACTGAAACGAAAACTGGCTTTTCCTTTCCTAGCCAAACAGCCATGCCTATTACTTCATCATCATCATGGATTGGTGCATAATTGTCAACGCGTGGACCGATTATACCAACATGAATTCTCTTTGCGACGCCAATGGTCTGAATATTCAAAACAACTCCTGCATATGAGGCCAGACCCATTCTTCTAGGGTGAAGCACTCCATTTCCGTCAATAAGCACAGGTCCTGTGTTTTCTAGGAGTTTCAACAGATCAAGTACGATAGGTCCTTCTCGAAGATATAGATATCCCGGGATGTAATCGACCTGCACTTCTCTATTCAAAGTCACAGTTTGAATTGCTTTCAATGTTTCAACCTCTACGACAGTTGCACATCCAACTGCGAGCGACCCACTGTAGTGCACATCTATTCCTGTGACTATAGACTTGTCAAAAGGCGGAAAGTCTTCCATTACAACCTGTGAAGCGAGAGTGATTTGTTCTCTGACCGCGTTTTTCAGCTTTTTTTCTATGCTCAGTTTCTTATCTTCTGGCATGACATCTGTTTCCACGAAATCGTCTTTTCGATACCTGATGAACCTGCTGTTTCCTATGTTTCGAGTATCTCTTTATGAGATGGCACTCTTTTGTGGGTTCAGGTTAGTTCTCGGAAACGCCATAGACCTCATACCCAAGTTTTTGAAAGAATTCAAGCGTCTGAAATGACAGGATTCATGCTTGTCCTGAAATACAGCCATTCTCTCTCTCTTTTTTCTAAACCGCAGCTAAATGAATGCCGTCATGCGTCGGTACAAAGGTTATGCTATTTCTAGAGTCCGTATTAATTGTGATAGAAATGACATGCACAGCAAAGCAATATACAATTACACAAATGGAAACCCCCGAACTCATCGAGTGCAAGGAAAAAGCCCTCTCAGAACGTATTAACAGAGAGGAAGAGAGAGCAAGAGAGCTAAGGAAGCATCTAGCTCAAGAAAAGGCTCTTCGTCAGCTCGAGAATAGAAAGGCACATGTACTCGCAGAAGTTCATAGACTTTCATTGATTCGGTAGGCCAAAGTTCTCGAATAGCGGCATATCATTCATTCCAGAATTTCAACGAACCGAATTAACTAGATCCATGGACAAGACCCATGGCATGCTTTCGTTCTTGAGGTATTTGCCTGAAGAGCTGGATGTGTGGGATTAATGCTGAGATTATCTTGTTTTCTGCCTTCTTCAAATGCTCCAGGAACGTTGTTCTCGATATCTTCTCCTTAGATGCAATCGTCTGAAGATCAGACCCTCTTGGAAATCTGAAATACCCCTGTGCGTACGCTGTCAGAAGTGCGTGGACCTGCTTTTCGGTCAATCCGGAAAATAGTGCATCCGTGGTGAGCGTTAGAGAACTAGCTATGTACCCATCGAACGGCTTCTTCCTAATGATTTCCACCTCAAAGCCATCGCGGCCCAATTTGGAGAGCAGCTTCTTGACGTTTTCATGTTTGAATGCAATCAACCTGAGATGTTCCCATCCATTCTCATATGCAATTGGGGGTATCAATAGAAGGCTTGGATCACCAAGATAGTTCTGAACAGTCCCTGGCCCTCCACATGTACACATCTGAGTGATAACATGGGTGTTAGCTCCATTATGTATCTCTTCGACTATCTCAACAGATTTTGACATGTCATTGCGTATTTGGCCATAGTCCTCTTTCTTCTGCATGACAAGTTCCATGATGTCATGCTTGTCGTTGCACCATTGAAAGATCTTGACTGAAGGGCGGTCCATTGTGATTTTGCTTAGGGGATTATCATACTTGGCTCTAAATACAACCTCGAATAGCGGCATAATTAATGCAATCGAATTAAGTACTTATGAACTCTACCGACATACGTCGGTACTCGACATCATTGATTGACTTTGAATTGCCCCCTCATATGCCTGAAGACTCAAAAGGGAATATGACGCACCCAGCATTTGGAGGAGAAACTCATGACTAGTCAGGAGGATTTGACAGACAAGACCTCTACCATTGTGACCTATCCTTTAGCAGCTGCGCTAATGGAAGCAGAAGAATTCGTAATAGATTCTGCAGGATGGAACCCAGTCAAGGTGATTCAACGAGATTTCCTCGAGAAATACTATACTCCCTGTAGAGAAGAGATTCCAACCATCAAAGAGATAGAGAGGGTTGCACACATTGATGTTGAAGTGGTCAACAAATGGCTTCAGAATCATGACTTTGATATCCAACTCGACCCCTTAGATGAGAACGGTTTTGGCGCTGCTGCCATGCTTGATTTACTGGGTCTTTGGCTGGTCAAGGGAAAGCAAGTGCAGATAGCCACAGATGATGGCAGCAAGTATCCAGGAGTTAGAATGGATACAGGATTCACATTCAATACTGTTGGAGGCAGCTCGGACCTTGTCGTATCTTTGGAAACAGGGGACCAGGACGTCGTCTATATGATGATGGATGAAAAGGTTCCATCTGGGTTTGCGATGGTCAGTTATGTAGAAGAAGTCCTACAAAATATGACTCCTGTGGAAAGGGACTATGAGGCAGTGATCTTCCCAATGATTGATTTGAATGAAGAAGGTCAATTAGAGTGGCTCATCAACTTACAATTAATGATCCCACAGGATCGGTTCCCATTCTATTTCATTCAACACGCCCTTCAACAGACAAGACTAAAGATGAATCAGGAGGGTTACAGAGTCAAGAGTGTGGCAGCAGTGGCAATGATGCTTGGAGCCGCACTCCCAGAAACTCCACCCTATATCATAAACCGTCCTTTTCTCATGTGGATTGCGCGTCCTGGACTTAGCAGACCGCTATTTGTTGCATATCTGAATACTGACGTCTGGAAGGACCCGAGTGGGCTTGATATGTGATATATGGCTAATTCCTGGAAAGGATGCCATACTTCTCAAGGAACTCCGACCTCAAAATATCCATGATGACAACATCGTGGTGTTGGCCATCTCTGAATGCCATTTCTCTTAGCTTTCCCTGTGTCTTGAATCCGATCCTCTCATAGAACCCTATTGCACGATCATTGAACGATGCTACCCACAAGTACACCAAATGCATGTTCAATACAGAGAATGCAACATCTAGTAGTACAATAAGAGCGTCTTTTCCAAGACCTTTACCTCTATAGTCTGGGTGGAAGATTGCAAATATCCCAATCTCCCCGTTTCGGCTTATCCAGCTGATGTTTGCCAGGTCTATGATTCCGACGAGTGCCGAATCATCCTTAGTCTCTATCCCGAATGTGAACTTGCTCCTCTTGCTGAATGCCTCACTCACTGACTCAATGTATCGCGACATGTCTTTCTGACTAGTAGGCAACGGAGTTGGTAGATACTGGCGTAGCTCGTACTGGTTCCAATGAGTTAAAATCGCAGCCGAGTCTTCTGGTTCTAGACGTCTGAGCCTGACTTTTTCTCCCTCATACATTCCTTATCGCCATCTAGCCCGTCACAGCCATCGATTTAACTATTGTGAATAATGTACATGGGATCAAGAATGTATTTATCCTTTCAATTTCAAGCGAACCTGGGACGAACTCTGCACCTACGACTATTCTGTTGACTCCTCGTTTTGCTCGCATAGGGCAGCACATAATATCCAGCCTTGCTGAAGAGAGTGAACCTTCAGAATAGGTTTGGGGGATTCATCTCCCCTATCTTTCCTCCAGACATACTTTTAGGCTAGATAGACAATCCCTTCTAGGAACCTTCTAGGAGGAAAGATTCGTGGTATTCAATCCTTTACCTGGTTTGGAGCTGGTCTGGGATATTGTCGCATTCATTATCTCGTTCATCTTGATATTGATGCTTGTCCAGATCAATGCTGCAATTGAGAAGAGCGGAAAGCTCTCAACTACTGTAACACGGAAAGTGATTCACACCTTTGCTGCTCCATTATGGGTCCTCACCTGGATGTTATTTTCAGGCGGAGTCTTCAGCCGATGGTTGGCAATGATTGTGCCTCTGCTTTTTGTTCTGCTTTTCGTAGCAATTGGCACCGGAAAGATGGTAAACGAGAACTTTGTAGGCTCAATGTCAAGGTCCGGAGACCCCAAGGAGTTGCTTGGTGGTACACTATACTATGCATTCATGATGGTTGTAATTGCCATTCTCTGGTTCTATGTTCCATCCGACGGCAATTTGGCCAACGCTACTCCACTGGCATTGATCGTCTTTGGTTGTCTTGCTGGAGGGGATGGCTTTGCTGATGTGATTGGACGCAAATATGGCGGCGACAAGAAGTTCGGAGTTGGAGGGGCAGAAAAAACACTTGCTGGCGTGATTGGGATGTTCATTGGTTCATTCCTGTTCAGCACAATCCTGGTGTTTCTGTTCTCGATTGAGGTGGTAGCCTTTTCAGTTATTGACTTGATAATACCTATCCTAGTAGTGAGCCTGGTGGCTACCATTGTTGAGGCCATAACTCCCAAGGGTTTTGACAACTTGACCATCACCATTGTTGCTATCATCATGGTGCTACTACTACCCACCCTTGGACTATACTGGCCATTCCCAATGTTCAGCCTCTTCTAGAATATCTGGTGTTACTCAGTGACTCGAGAATTGACTGTTATCAAGCTTGGTGGCTCTCTTCTGACAGATAAGACACAGCCATATACATTCAGGAAAGAGGTACTGGATTCCGTTTCTCGAGAGATTGCTGACTGTCTTGAGGAGGGCTTGCTTCAGTCCCTAGTGCTACTACACGGTGTAGGCTCTTACGGTCATCCGCCAGTACTTGAACACAAGCTACACAAGGGGTTCCAAGGTCCGGAGCAACTTATGCCACTCTCCAAGACTCAAGAAGGCGTTGCCGAGTTTCGTCACATAATTATAAAGCACCTCCAAGATGCTGGAGTCAAAGTGGTCTTGATGTACCCGTCTTCTATGATAACCTCAGAGAAGATGAAGATGACAAATTACTTCTTGGCTCCCCTGAAGGGATTCGTTTCGTTAGGGATGGTCCCAGTACTCGGAGGCGACATCCTAATCGATTCAGTCATGGGATGGAGCGTAGGGAGCGGAGATCAACTAGCTGTCATCATTGCGAAGGAGCTTGCTGCCAAACGATTACTCTTTGCATCTGATGTGTCCGGTATCTATGATACTGACCCAAAGCTGAAACCAGATGCAACCCTCATCGATACGATAAATCTCAATGACCTAGAGGCAATCCTAGAGAGAATGGGCGCGTCGGGAATTGATGATGCTAGTGGGGCCATGCAAGGGAAGCTTAAGTCCATAGTTCTAGCCAAGCCGCTAATAGAGCAAGGTCTGGAAGCTGGGCTTCTCTCTATGATGAAGTATGGGACTCTAAAGGCCTATCTAAAGAACGAAGAATGTGAGTGTACCCGAGTTATTGTGGAATAGACTCACTCTGTGGGGCTCCTACGAGTCCCACAAATTCACTTTTTCTCTGCTTCAATAGCCTCCTGATAGATCACCAATAACCGTTTTGCATGTACTCTAATGTCGTATCTCTTCTGAGCGGACTTGAGAGCATTTTGCGCAATACGTTTCCTGAGTTCATCATCTGACAGGAGAGATTCAACTGCTTTAGCTAACCCTTCAGCATCATCCGGCGGCACTGCTATTCCATCAAAGTTGTGCCTAACTATCTCTCGTGGGCCAAACACATTAGTTGTTATGACAGGAACGCCACAGGCCATTGCCTCAACTATTGAAAGCCCAAAAGGTTCCTTTCTGGATGGATAGAGGAAGATTCTGCTCTTGTTGATTAAGAGTGGGACGACTTCAGTTTCAGCAACTCCGTGATATTCTACCATTGATGACACGTTTCTCTCTTCAAACTCCTTGAACAACCAGTTCTTGAGAGACCCCTCGCCTGTCATCATCATCTTGAGCATAGGGAACTTGGGCTTCAGAAGGGATAGCATCTCTGGAAATAAGTCCACAGACTTCATTGCCTCCAGACGACCCATGAACGCCAGATCCCATTGCTTTTCTACACTTGGTAGAGGCTTGAAGACTGATAGGTCAATACCACTGTATAGCGTACGAACCTTCTCATGAAGATTAGAATCAAGATGTCTCTTGATGGCTTCTGCAACATTCTCGCTGACTGCAAGAACGAGATCGAAACCAAAGTTGGAAACGAACTCCTTGTAATCAGTGGTTTCCTTTCCATTTGGAAGAATGAGGGGTTTGGGCAAGCCATGAATAGTCACAATAGCTGGAATCTTCAGCTCAGAGTGCAATCGTAGTTCAGTAATCACCCGGTTGAAGACAACGTACGTGCTGTGGGCATGGATTATGTCTGGCTGAACCTCACGAATGAGCGTTGCCAGCTGGTCCGTGAGTATCCGTACATTCTCAGTAATGTCAGTGGACTTGAACAGACTTTCAGCCGCTTCTTCTCTTTTCTCTTCGGGTAGTGCGTAAAACTCCCACTTTCTAGCCTCGAGAAAGTTGCCAGTCAGGTGAAATATTGTATAGTTCTGCTTTTGGACTGAATCTGGAGAGTTTCTATAGGGAGACTGTGTGGCAACGAACGACTCGTGACCTTCCGCTGCCATTGTCTTGGACAGATAGTGGATAATAGATTCATAGCCCCCAAGACCGGCAGGGTTAAGGCTGTCACAAAGATGGAGAATTCTCATTCGTTGTCCCTATCACTTTCAGTCAAGGGCGCCTAATCTATCTAACGAGGAAGCCGCCAGTGAAATCAGGCGTGGAGAACCATCCAGCAATGGTGGACCTACCAGAGAGGGTCCGCGATCGAGATGTATTTCATGATAAGGATGGCCGGGTCTATGTGACGCTAGGTTATGTACAGCCTAGGGATAGAATCCTGTCCTTCTTCAAGTACATACCACATCCAGAGGGTAAGTGGCGAACAGCAAACCAGCGATACAAACGTATCTTCTGGGGCGGAGGGGCATCGGCAGCTGAGGGTATGTTGAAAGCACCTGACGATTATCTCGTTCACGATTCACACTTCAATAGCGAGCTTCTGGAGGTTCCAAGAACCGACATCGAGAAGTACTTCAGTCCCGAGATTCGATTGAACGAGATTCTAGAAGCGGATTCAAGGGATTCACTTGAAGAGAGTGTTGCACAGATGGCATTGGCTCTCCATGACACACTAGGAATCCCACTTGAGCGATTAGGTGTCACTGGCAGTATAGTATGGAAGGCACACAATCCAAGCTTTTCGGACATCAACATGAACATTTATGGTTTTGAAATGGCTTGGAATCTACAGAGGGGCTATGACGCTGTTGCGGAGCAGAACTCCCACATACGTCTTCGACAGATGCATGAATGGAAACGAACCATGTCCAGGGTTGTAGAGCGCATTCCTGTCCTCCCTCTAGCGGCCATGCAAGAGCTATTCACAAGAAGGAAAGGACTCCTCTGTTATGAACGGTCAATCGGAGTTATGCCAATACTGCTCCCTGATGAAGCTCCAATAATCCATGGCAGCGAGTCATACACAACAATGACTTCCGAACCAGTGAGAGTGAACATGGAGATTACTGCTGACAAATATGGCTTGTTTCTTCCAGCTATCTATGAGGGCAGGTCTTCTCCTCTCGAAGTGATTAATGGGGCGCGTATAACTCGAATCCTTGTCTATGAAGGATCTTTCCGAGGGCTCATTTTAG
>JAHQWZ010000314.1 GCA_029856425.1 Candidatus Thorarchaeota archaeon | reverse complement strand
CAATATCATACAATGCTCCGCTAATCAGTGCTCCAGCAAACCAGCCAGCAGACTGAACAGCGATGAAGTATCCCATTCGTTCTCCTTTGCTCCTTGTACCTGCGGTTAGGTGAGCTGTTCCCGCTGGCATAGACGCAGATGACAGCATAGCTCCTAGGACTGCAACAAACAGAAACTGAAAGCTGGTAGTCACGAAAGAATAGAGAGTAAATGTGTAGGCATATCCAAGAAAGCCAACAATCATGAAGGGCTTGCGAGCTCGAGAACGATCGGACAGCGATCCCCAAATATTCACCGCAATGATGTTCACAAATGCTGGAGCTGCCCAGACAATTGTTAGTGTTAAAAAGTCGGGAGCATCTAATTCATGCTTGACAAACAGAGTAACAAACTGCCAACTGATTGCGATTCCAGTTGACTGAAGTCCGTAGACAAGATACACTGCAGCCGTTGCTCTGTCACGTACACCCATCAAGCAGTTGCTCCTAGAGTGCATTGCTGAGCTATTGATGACGGTATTAATGATTGTGGAGAAAGCACCAATTCACTGTGGTGGTCTACGGATTCATTGAGAGCGGAACTGCGTGTGCCGCAGAGTATTTGAGAGGATGATGCAGAACCTCAGCCATGCTTAAAAATGCCGATGAGTACGTGCTTAAGATAGAGAATCTAAAGGCCTTCTATACATCGAGAAAAGGACTTGTTAAGGCAGTAAATAATATCACATTCGACATTCGCAAGGGCGAGTCGGTTGGACTCTTCGGAGAATCTGGAGCCGGGAAGACGTCGGTAGCCTTGGCAATAATGGGCATATTTGATCAAGTTTCTCGATATTATACATCAGCATCAAGTGACCCGGAGAATAAGAAACTCTGGGATAAGAGAGACGAGGCTAGAAGAAAAGGTCTTACATCAGATGAACTGGGTATGGAGCTTCCAGGAGTTGAAGGGAAGATTTGGTTCAGTGGAAAAGACCTGTTGACGCTTGATGAAAAGGAATATAGAAAGATTCGGGGAAAGGAAATAACCTACGTTCCTCAAGGAACAATTAAGTCGCTCAATCCATATACACAGATACGCGAACAAACTGCGGAAACCCTATGGGCTCATGATGAAGACAATCTCTGGATAGAGAGGGAAGTCCTCCGCAGGGTTCTGGAAACCCTAGACCTTGTTGAGATTGGTGACTCTGATAGACGCCAGTTTATGAAACCTGGTGAGTTTTCAATGGGGGAGGACCAGCGTATTCTGCTGGCTATGGCTCTAATTTCAGATCCATGTCTAATGATAACGGATGAACCGACGACTGCACTTGATATGGGAGTACAGCGGAGGATTCTGGATGCAATCGGAATTATACGGCGAGAACTTGATTTATCATTACTTCTCATTAGCAACGACCAAGGACTGATTGCGGAAACCTCAGATCGGGTAGCTGTGATGAGTGCTGGCCGAATTATGGAGTTTGGTGATACTGAGTGTGTATTGAATTCTCCTGGACATCCGTTCACACGCGCATTCATCATGAGTAATCCTAGCATGGAAGTCATGCGCAAGATTCGAGAGAAGGGATTAAGGCTCAGAGGAATTCCCGGAAATCCCCCGGACCTGTCAAATCTCCCGACTGGATGTCCGTTTCATCCTCGATGTGAATATGCCAAAGACATCTGCAAAACAATGCTTCCGGAATATCGAGAGGTGAAGGATGACTACTGGATCTTCTGTCATCGGTTTGAGGAGCTTCCAGAGTGGTGACTACCGAAAATGGCCTCAACCAATTCATTAGCTGAACTGAATTCCTTCAATGTTCCCTCGAAGTTCTGAATGATTAGCCCAAACATGGTTTCAAAATCAGCCGTGAATTCGTTCAATTTAGCTAATATGACTGCATATGGCTGACGGGCAATAAGCACGGAAGTAAATGTAAGACTGTGCGCAAAGAGAATGGCAAATTCGCCTACAGAAACGATGTTGAGTCCAGTATCGCTTCGAGTTATCTCTTGGAACAGAGACTGTACGCCAGATATTCCTGCTGCTGTCAAGACTTGGTCAATTTCAGCATTTTCAGTAAATTCATGATGATAGACTAGAAGCCCTCCCTCCTGTATGAGGTAAAGCTCCACGAGTTGCTTTTGCCAGTCGAGTTCATCAAGAGTGGGAGTATAGATGAGCCCAATGCCAAAACCTGTTATACCAATGACCAAAAACGCTTCGCCGATAAGATAAGGGCCTATACCAAAATTGATGTAAACTGGATCGCTGGCTAGAAGGAATCCTATGAAACCCAGTAGAAACGCTGCGACTATTCTTTTAATACTACTCTTCAAATCGCCTGCTGTATTTCGCATGGTATAATTCAGGAAAAGCATGACTCCAACAAGAGTCACCGTCGCGATTGAGGCTGCTACAACCTCCAGTAAGGATCTAGGGAAGATAATCGTCAGCAAGATATGAAACAAACCTGCAATGAAAAAAGCATGTCGAGTATCATACGGGAGAATAGCCTCCACGGCGAAAAAGAAAGCACATAGGGCAAGAATTAGACCAATGTATCCAAATTTGGTGAAGTCTGTGTTTAGTGGTTCCGTGGTGAGATAGAAATCCGAGAATATAAACGCGCTCCGATTTGCTACCATTCCAAGAAAGAAAGTCGCCCAAGCGAGCCGTATGTCTACAATCTGGCGGAACTGTCGTACATGCCATTGCCGGAGAAGAACCGCGCCTATTAGGATAGAGTAGAATGCAGCTGCGCTATCCAATACAA
>JAHQWZ010000017.1 GCA_029856425.1 Candidatus Thorarchaeota archaeon | reverse complement strand
TATCTACCACTGGGACCCAGATGGTGGTGTAGGACCTCCAGAGTGGCAGCTTAATTACCGTGACGAATACAATGGAACTCCAGTTGCAATCAACAAGGAGGCGTTTCTAACAGGATTGACCTATGTTCCCATACTAGCAAAGCATCTCTGGAATCCACTCACATGGGAGGACCCCATTTACGGTGTTGATAGCACAAATTACGCGGTATATGGGTATCAGGATGCAATCTGGTGGGGAATGCTCGATCCAGCGTGGCCAACACCCTTGAATGGCACCGGAGCATTCATGCTGGATGAATATGTAGTGGGAGAATACATCAAGCTTGATGCGAATCCAGATTACCATCTTGGCGCTCCCAAGGTGGATGGCATTCTAATCACCTTCTACGACACAGTGGAAGTCATGACCGAGGCTGTAAAAGCCGGAGACATTGATTTCTGCGAAACTGCACCAGCATTCATCGAGCTAGGAACCATTCCTGACACGGTCACAATTAACGAAAACGCTTGGATGGGGTGGGAAGGCCTCCTCGTGAACCAGTACTATAACTACACTAATGCTCAAGGAGAATATACCGGTCGCGGACCGAAGCATAACGCACTCCTTCAGCCAGAAGTCAGAAAAGCAATGAATCAGGCCATCGACAAGGCGCAGATAGCTGAAGTTGCATATCTCGGACATGCGAATGCAGCTGACTCGCTAATACATACTGAACTCAAGTGGCACAATGACGCGCTTATCACCTATCCTCAAGGCATTGCCGCAGCAAGGGCAACTCTCGAGGCTGCTGGATGGGTAGAGAATCTGGATGGAGTCTACGAGAAGAACGTAGATGGGACTGTTGAAACACTATCCTTTACCATCAAGTATGTCACCGGCGTTCCAACAGACTTCACAATTGTGTCTCTTGTCAGTGCATATCTTGAGGCTGCAGGATTTGAGATCACTGCACTCCCTCTCGAAGAAACAACCTTCACAGCAGAAACTGCTACAGAGGTTTGGAACTTCGACATAGCTCTAACCGCCTACAGTCAGATTGCAGATCCAAATAGCATGATGCAATATATGACCAGTGACAGCTGGATCAATCCGAATGGTGTGAACATCACAAGGGTTGACGAGATATACAAGGAACAACAACTGACCACTGACGCAAACAGAGCAATTTTGTGTGATGAGTTCCAACAGATAATGTACAACGATTCTAGTATCATCGTTCTCGTCGAGTTCAGTGATATCGAGCTGTACAGAAATGATGCCTGGACCTTTACGCACACCGACTGGCAGAGCGGCATTCTGTCAATGTGGAACATCGATTCATGGCTAGAGGTCGACGTACCAACGACACCCACCACAACGACACCAACTACAGGTACTACAACACCAACGTCACTTCCACCGCCGCTGCCCATGGAGCTGCTCCTCGTAGTCGGAGCTGGCATAGTGGTACTAGTGATTGTGGTAGTGCTTGTGACTAGGAAAAGATAGCATTATACAGAACTGGATTAGAGATTGAA
Organism: Candidatus Thorarchaeota archaeon; assembly: GCA_029856425.1. Taxonomy (GTDB): domain Archaea; phylum Asgardarchaeota; class Thorarchaeia; order Thorarchaeales; family Thorarchaeaceae; genus SMTZ1-83. Next base: position 14,178 of record JAHQWZ010000017.1, on the reverse strand, counting down.
CAGACAGACACTCTGCCTGTTCATTCCTCTATTTTTTAAGTTCGATAAGAACAGAGTGGATAAGAATGGCATTAAGAGATGTCTTGCTTAAACGAATAGCCCAAGCAATTGTCACAATCTTCATAGTACTCGGAATCGATTTCGTGATCTTCCACATTCTTCCTGGCGATCCAATGACCTTCCTTGCTCGAAATCCCAACCTAACCGAAGTCGCACAGGAAAGATTGATTGAGCAGTTTGGCCTTGATAAACCACTCTGGGAGCAGTTCATTCTTTTTCTTGGAAATTTCCTCTCCATGAGACTTGGAATGTCATTCCACTTTCGTGAAGAAGTAGGACCCATTATAATGCACCACCTCGGAAACACTCTGATTCTGGTAGTACCGGCATCAATTATGGCAATTGTCGTAGGGATTTGGATAGGTAAGAACTCAGCATGGCGTCGCGGCAAAGCAGGAGATCTCTTTGGCCTTCTATTCTCGCTAATTACCTACTCTATTCCCACTTTTTGGCTAGGCATGTTCTTCATTATGCTTTTCGCATTTGGTCTTGGGTGGTTCCCAGCAACTCCAGGTTTGACAACACCGGGAATGGATTTCACAGGCGACCCTATTGGTCTTATTGTCGATATGATATCTCACTTAATGCTCCCATGGACTGTGCTCATTGTAGCAATCCTAGGTTCATTTGCATTGATCACAAGAAACGCTCTTCTTGATGTATTAAGTGAAGACTACATGCTTACTGCTAAAGCTAAAGGGAGAACAGAGAAAGATCAGCTGAATAAAGAGGCGATGCCAAATGCAATGATTCCTATAACAACTGTCATCGCACTTCAGCTCGGGTTTTCAGTAGCAGGGGCACTACAGACTGAGGTTGTATTCTCCTATCCCGGCATTGGGAATCTGATTTGGGAAGGTGTCTACTACCGAGATTATCCACTCCTCCAAGCTGCTTTTTTCATGATTACGGTAGTTGTGGTTTTTGCCAATCTCATTGCAGACTTCATCTACTTCTATTTGGATCCAAGGATTAGAGTTGGCGCTGAATTCACGATTGGCGATGAGAAACCGCCAAGGCCGCTATCTCATTATGGTTTCGTTGTGATAGCCATCGTCGCCCTTCTGTCTACATGGGCAGTCATAGGTATAACAACTATCCTTCCCCTCTTCATTCTATTATTGATTTTGAAGAGAAAAGCCGTATTGGTGTTCCTAAGAAATCGACTTAGCACGCTCACACCTTCAAACCTAATTTATGCTTGGAAGAATAAGCGGTCGCAGATCTTGGTTCGTTTCTCAGTGATTGCTCTTCTTGTAAATCTGATAGCTTTAAGCATTATTGCGATATCAGGCGTCTTTATCCCTGAGTGGGGTTTGTTTTGGGGAGCCGCCTTCTTTGGTTTAAGGGAATTTCCTCCAATTCCAGCGAGTGTTGAATATCCAGAATGGGCACTGACTTTGGCATCGATTGCCCATCCTTCAGTGATGCAAATCATCATAGTCATCCTGACCATTGGAGTCCTTCTGGGAAAGAGAAAAAGCCTGGGTGCTACATCCAGTCGCTTCATCAAGACACGAATGGGAACTGTGGGAACAGCCATAGTTGTAATGTTTGCAGGAATGACTCTTTTTGGCGATATTATAGCTCCGTATAATCCTGAGGCGTTCTTTACAGGACTTTGGTACCAACCTCCTGATGTAATGCCAGAGTCGCAAATGCTCATGCTATCTGTGGGTGCAGCATCGCTGATTGGTGCCACACTAGTATGGTGGATTCTTGATCGATTTAAGAGACCTGAGATTCCCAGATATTTCATAAATATTCTTAGTGGAGGGCTAATCCTCTTCATTGCAGGCATCTTTGGCATGCAATCTCTGTCGGTTGAGAATACAACGACACTAATCTACTCAGCATCTATTGGAGTCATAGCATGCGTTATCATTTTGAAAGGCCTTCTGAGTGCAAGGAAAGAATTCAGCCTTCAGCAATCTTGGAAGATTCACCTTCCAAGGTTTCTGATTGCTCTTGTAGGAGTTATCGGTGTAGGTTTCATAGTCCAAGGCATTCTTCAAGCACCGTGGGTAGTCTCTCTTGATTTTCCAGGCTACCACCTTATGGGTACTGACCAATTGGGTAGAGATGTATACAGTCAACTGATAATCGCTGTGAGAATCACACTTCTAATTGGGATTGTTGCAACAGGTATGTCTGTGGTCATAGGTACATTGATTGGCCTTATTGCGGGCTATTATGGCGGGATAATCGACTCCTTCCTGATGCGATTCACAGACATCTTCTTTGTGATTCCGAGTCTGCTCTTGATGATCATCATGGCTGCCGTACTAGGACCATCGATTGTGACACTCATTATTGTGATAGGGCTGTTCTCATGGTCCTCCACAGCACGTATTGTTAGAGGGCAGGTATTATCAATAAAAGAACGGGCTTACATAGAGAGAGTAAGAGCAGTTGGCGGAAGTAACATCTACATCATAGGTAAGCATGTCCTAGCGGCAGTTGCTCCACTGGTTGTTGCCAATACAATCCTAGTCACTGCATGGGCGATTCTTTCGGAGGTCGTCTTGGACTTCTTTGGTCTAGGAGACCCAGCTATGATAAGCTGGGGCACCATGCTGTATCTCGCATTCAATGCTGGTTCAATGTCCAATAATCTCTGGTGGTTAGTATTTCCACCAGGGATTATGGTAGTGCTTCTCCTCCTCGGGGTATCAATGGTAGGATACGCTATGGATGAGATTGCCAATCCTAGACTTAGGAGGAGGTAAAGAAGTAGGTGACTGAAATGTCTTCTTCACAAATCCCTGGTGGGCAACCTTTACTCAAGGTATCTGGGCTGAAGGTATACTATCATATATCCCAGGGAGTAGTAAAAGCAGTCGACGATATCGACTTTACTGTGAATTGCGGGGAGTTTGTGGGACTGAGCGGCGAGAGTGGCTGTGGCAAGACAACCACTGCAATGACATTGCTAAAAATACTCCCACGAGAGGGAGTTATTGAAGGCGGACAAGCTCTGTTCAATAATCGTGATATTCTTTCTCTAAAGAAGAAGGAGATTAACGCCTTTCGCTGGCAGGAAATTTCAATGGTATTTCAGGGCGCCATGAACTCGTTGAATCCGGTTCATCGTGTGATCAATCAGATGATTAATGCAATTCTAATCCACGAGAAGATGCCAAGGGAGAAAGCGAAGGAAATAGCGCTTGAACTGATAGAATCTGTTGGAATTGAACGGTCGAGAGCAACTGCTTATCCACATGAGCTAAGTGGAGGAATGAAGCAGCGCCTTATGATTGCCCTTGCTCTTGTGCTGCATCCACCCCTTGTAATCGCTGATGAACCAACCACAGCATTGGATGTGATGATTCAGGCTCAAATTCTCGACCTCTTCAAGCAACTTAGGCAGAGGACAAGTCTCTCCCTTCTAATCATCACGCATGACTTGTCAGTTCTAGCCGAAACATGTGACAAGATCATCATCATGTATGCTGGAAAGATCGTTGAAGAGGCTCCGACTGAGATATTATTCAATGAACCTGCCCATCCATACACAAAGAAACTCATCTCATCATTCCCGAGTATTCTCGCTGACAAGGAGATAGACTTCATCCCGGGAAATCCGCCGGACCTGATTGACCCCCCAGCTGGATGCAACTTCCATCCAAGATGTGATTATGTGATTGATAGATGCAGAGCAGAGAGCCCGCCGCTTGTTGATGAAGGTGGACATAGAGTGGCATGTTTCAGGAGGAATGAAATCTAATGGCAGAAGGAATTCTCGAAACCCGAAATCTCAAGAAGTGGTTCACTGTCAGGGCAGGATTCCTCGCAAGTCTCGTTTCCAAGAAGTCTGACTCATATATTCGAGCTGTTGATGGAGTGGACCTAGAAATCAAGCAAGGCGAGATTTTTGCGATTGCAGGAGAGAGCGGCTGCGGCAAGACCACTATTGCAAGATTGATTATGCGATTGGAAACATTAACTGATGGCGAAATCTGGTTTGAGGGAGAGAAGATTTCCGTTTTGAATGAGAGCAAGTTCAAGGAATATCGAAGAAGGATACAGATGATATTCCAAGACCCATATGGCTCATTGAGCAATAACATGACCATTGGGGAGATTGTGGCGGAGCCTCTCAAGATCCACAATGTCTATACATCACTTAGTGAGGTCGAGGAGCGAGTCTTGGCTGCACTTGAGGATGTGGGACTTCGTCCAGCTGAAGAATTCGCAACCAGGATACCACACGAACTGAGTGGAGGACAAAGACAACGTGTGGCTGTAGCGGCTGCACTTGTATTGGACCCGGTCCTTCTAATCGCTGATGAACCAGTTTCTATGCTTGATGTTTCAATGAGAGGCCAGATCCTGCAGTTGTTGCTCGAGCTTCGAAAGAAGAAGGGAATTACACTTGTGTTGATAACACACAATTTAGCTGTGGCAAGGCAGATGGCTGATCGGATTGCCATCGCCTATTTGGGAAGAGTGGTTGAAACTGGAGTTACAAAAGATATCATTGACAACCCAAGTCACCCCTATACGAAAGCGCTAGTTTCAGTAGTTCCAGTTCCAGAAACAGGAGTGCAGAGGGAAAGACTGTTGCTAACTGGGGAGATTCCGAGCCCCATTGATATTCCAACTGGATGCAGATTTCACACAAGATGTCCATTTGCGAAGGACAAGTGTAGCGTGGAGGAACCTGAACTAAAGGAAATGCCTGATGGACGCCAGGTCGCCTGCCATGAATAGCAAGAACAAGGAAAGCATAGTGACATAGTCATCCTTGAGTCCATTCATGAATCGGGAAATCTGTTCATCATTGTACATATGTGTTGGCAGTCCTTTTCATGATGTTCATTCTTTGCATAAGCGTCCAAGTAGACCAACAGAGTGTGGTTTCATGAGTGATGTAATTGAGAAGCTGAAGCAAGCTGTCATTGATGGAGACGCCGAGGCCGTTTACAAGTTTTCTGCAGAGGCAATAGAATCAGGTGCAGCGCCTTTGGAGATTCTGGAAATGGGAATCTCTGAAGGAGCAAAGATAGTCGGTGAGCAGTTTGAGCGAATGGATATCTTCCTTACCGAGCTTATGCTCTCTGGAGAAGCGATGATGGCTGGATTGGATGTTGTCCTCCCTCACATTCAAGCCGGAGATGTTCCTAGAAGAGGAAAAATAGTCGTTGGAACTGTTCGGGGCGACATTCATGAGATTGGCAAAAACATTCTCAAATCGCTCTTCGTAGCTAATGGTTTCGAAGTGAGTGATATTGGAGTCGATGTTCCAACATCAAAGTTCGTTGAAGAGGCGGAGAAGATAGGCGCAGACGTTATCGCCATTTCGGCACTCATGACATCAACGATCGGTGGGCAAAAGGATGTTATTGACTACCTGGAGCAAACTGGCAATCGAAACAAGTTTATCATAATGGTGGGCGGTGGGCCTACAAACCAAGATTGGGCTGACGAGATTGGTGCCGACGGATTTGCCGAAACGGCGCCTGAAGCTGTGAGAGTAGCAACTCAACTCATTGAGAAAAGGAGGGGCTGATTTCATGATTCCAATTACCGAGATTGCTAAGAGGGCACTTGATGGCAAGCCTCTCATAGAGAAAGAATATGATATGAGAGTCTTTTCGCCAAGGGTTCGCGAACTGGTGAAAGAGTATGGCATCAGCTATGATTCTGATGTGCTCGTTCCATCCGACGATGGCCTTGCAGACGCAGTTTTCAAAGCGGCCTTTGATCTCATCTGCGATGTGGGGGTATATTGCAAAGACACCGAGCGCATAATAGCCTTTGAAGAAAAAGAGGTTCGTAAAGAACTAAAGACATCTTATGACCACGCGGTTCTTGGCGAAGGGATGGAACAGAGAACCCTAATTCCAAGGAAACCAGACTCAAAAGAGAAACCTTGGATATTCGCTGGAGCAGGTGGTGTCACTGTTTCAGATGAGAGTATCTTCATGCGTCTAGTGGAGAATTATGCGAAAAGGATTCCAATTGCGAATGCCATAACAACCCCGTGTCTGCTCTCTGTGGATGGTGCCCACATAAGAGCTAAATCACCCCTGGAGATTGAAGGTTCCATACGGACTGTTGTTCTGGGAAGAGAAGCATTAAGGAGGGCTGGTCGACCCGGACTTCCAATAATGAACGCTATTGGAACAGCTGAATCCGCGATTGCACTGGCCTCAGGGCTCCATCCAGATTTCGGCCTTCGGAAGACCGATGGGTATATGATAGCTGAATTGGCTGAACTAAAGACAGATTTAGACCTCTTAAACAGAGCCGCCTTATTGCAGTCATTGAATGTCCCGATAGCAGGCATATTCGGTCCAATCTACGGGGGTTTTGCAGGAGGAGCAGAGGGTACCGCAGTCACGAGCACTGCATTTCATATTCAGGGAATTCTAACGTATGGAGCCTCTTGGACTCTCTGCTTCCCGATTCATATTAAATACACCTCCAGCTCATCACCGGAGCTGATTTGGCTTGCTAGTCTCTATGCTCAAGCAGTGAGCAGAAACACAAGGGTTCCAGCGCTATACTACAACTACACAGCAGCAGGACCCTGCACCGAAATGGTCCTGCAGGAGTTTGCAGCAGAATTTATTGCAGCCATCTCATCAGGCGCTTCGATTGAAACTGGAGGCGTTGCAAAAGGCAAATACTTCGACTATCTAACGCCAATTGAGCCAATGTTTGCTTCAGAGGTAGCCTATGCGAGTGCGGGCATAAAGAGGTCTGACGCAAACGAGATTGTGAAAAAGATTGTGCCAAAGTTCATTGATAAGGTCCCCGACCCACCAAGAGGCAAACGTTTCCAAGACTGCTGTGATTCTCTAACTGGTGAGCCTTCTAAGGAATGCTTCGGAATATACGAGGAGGTAAAGAAGCAGGTTTCTGATCTCGGAATAGAGTTTCTGTATTGATGCTCATCCTACACGATATTTCCTGCCAATCTCTGGCTTCTCCCCGAAATAAAGGACAGCAGTGGAAACGCCCTCCTCGCGTGCAAATTCGTCAACACCCTCAAAACGCAGAAGCGCAAGAAGAAGCTTGAGTCCAAGATCCTTCATGAAGGATGTTCTCGATCTCAATTGGACTCGGGTGAGCTCATTTTCAGTTCGTACATCGCACTTTTCAAAAAGCCCAAGAGCAGTCACACCTAATGCAACCCGCTTCACGCGGTCAACAATGCTGGTTGGAATCTCAGGTCCACGGGGATCAATCTGTTCTATATAGTCACGTATGCTAACCACTGTTCTTTCATCTAGAACATCATTGATGGTATAATTCATCAACCATTCTAGCAAAGAGGGGTTCAAAGTAATGGAACCGCTTTGCCCTGCCCGCATCAATATAACCTCCCTCCGTTCCTGCCATAGGCTGAGAACCCTTCTATCACGGTCTTCCCTGATCGTATTAAAGAGGAGGGGGTCTACCCACATCACACTAATCTTATTCTCAGTAACAACTTCTGCATCCACAGAATATCCTGCTTCATCCCACTCAGCTATGAGCATCATCAATAGAATCTCCGGTTGCTCCCGCATGAGCTTGGCTGTTGCAAGGATAGTCTTGCGCTCAGCGTGAATCTCGACGAATCCAAAGATACCCATTCTTTCCAAGAGCTTTACGTTGCTGACAAACGATTCAAAGGAGTTCTCCCACATTTCATGTGGAATCGTTCTAAGCCCACGTAGTAGTTTCGTCTGCTGGTGCCCTATCTTTTGCAGTCTAGTGATAAGTTCTGTTGCACCCTGTCCTGAACATCCCAGCTCCGCAAGGACTGACAGAACCTGTGAACTCACAAGACCCATGTCAGCAGAATCAATGAGGGAACGTCGGAGGTTTGACACCTCCATAGCTTCGCACTCATCGCAACTTGGAATTTCTCTTCGTGTGCTGAAGAAATTGACTGCGTCTTCTAGTACATCATTTATGCGACCCGTTTCACCTGCCAAATCGTGAAGGAGTTGACGTGTTCCTGCAGAGATAGTAGTATGGAGGTGTACCCGTGATGATGCCTTGCGCTTCTCGGTGTATTGGGTTCTCCCACGTTCTTCGTTCATGAACATCACCTCAAGAAGCATGTTCACAATACAATATCATACATGATAGCGTGAACATAAGGTTTCCGAACCTAGTTGGACTTGATAAATGGTAGCTCGGATTTAGCATTCATCGTATAATGGACTGCAACAGCAGAGTTAATCAAAGCGGGTGTACTGAGAGAACTGGCTAGGAGGCCTGCTAAAATCAATGACAAAAGAACAGAGAGAGTCAACGGCCATATCTATTGCGAATTGGATTAGTGAGAACCAAGTAACCCTCGTTAATCTGACCCAAGATCTGGTACGAATTCCCAGTATATCGGGAGAAGAATATGAAGTTCAGAAACGAGTTCACAAAGAATTGGGAAGAATGGACCTCAATCCAGAGATGTTCAATCCAGATGACAAGAAACTTCGAAGCCATAAGGACTTCTTTGAAACCACCTCATTCATCAAGTATGGCTATGAAGACAGGCCAAATGTAGGAGGGATATTGAAGGGCACAGGGGATGGACGCTCAATCTGTCTTAGCGGACATGTGGACGTTGTATCACCTGAACCCCTGAACAAGTGGACTCGTAACCCATGGTCCGGAGACGTTGTTGACGGCAATATACATGGCCGCGGTGCAGGGGACATGAAGGCGGGAGTAGCTGCCATGATCTTTGCAGTCAGGGCACTTCAGGAGAATGACATCAGTTTGAAGGGCGATGTGCAGATTGAAACCACAATCGAGGAGGAGGACGGTGGAGTTGGAGGAGTCCTCTATATGCGAACAATCAGGCCAAAGACTGATGCTGCATTTGTCCCAGAACCCACAAATCTCGAAATCACTGTAGCAAGCGCTGGTGTCATGTATTTTCGAGTGACAACTCTTGGCGTGCCAGCTCATGCAGCCACTGCTCATTTTGGTGTGAATGCGGCTCAGAAGATGATTCCAATAATGGAAGCCATCCAGAAACTCCACGAAATGCGACAAGCTACAATCAGCTATAGCTTTGCTGAATCGGACCCAAAGATGAAGGGAAAAGCAACTACAATTAACATCGGAGTCATTAGAGCTGGTGATTGGCCTTCCACTGTTCCTGGTTCCTGTTCAATAGAATGCAGAATTGGATTCCCACCGGGCGAGAGCCGGGAAGAAGTGATGCTTCAAGTCGAAAATGCTGTACGCAATGCCGCAGAAGCTGATGAATGGCTTCGAGAGAATCCTCCAATAGTAGATTGGTTTGGATGGAAAGCTCGTCCTCATGAGCTTGACCCCAATAATGAATTCGTGCAATTGGTCAAACAGAATGTCAAAGATATAGCAGGTCGAGAACCAATGTTCGTGGGGGGATCAGCTGGCTTAGACACCAGGTTTTTTGTTCATAACGGAGTTCCCGCTATGACCTGCGGACCACTCGCTGAGCGGATTCACTCCTTTGACGAGGTTGTTGACATTCAAACAATTGTTATGACATCGCAAGTAATTGCGAAGACGTTAATCAATTGGTGCGGCATTTAGGTTTATGAATTTAGAGAAGCACCACTGCTAGTATGCCTGTCAGGAACACGCCATCCCAGGTCCCAGCTCCTCCAATGGATGCAGCATCTGTCCTCAGTTGAGATAGCTTCCCAAGATTAAGAAAGTCAGCACCGATCAAGGTCCCCAATGTTCCTGCGATATATGCAATCGCGTAAAGGTTGATGATTCCAGGAAATACTAATCCAACAGCCAGTGTGGCCATAACAGCCGCAAGCGGTGGCAATAGACCCGGAGTGACAATACCTAGATTCGGCTCAATCCGGGCTATTCGATGTACAACGATAGTCACCGCAGTGGTCGCGAATAGAATCGGGGCTATGGAGAGAAGATTCAGCAGTACTAGATATCCGCTTACAATAAGAGGGATGATAGCCCCGCCAAGGTTGACACTGATCTTGGTCTCGCGAAGAGCTGGCTGCTGAAAGACTTGAAAGCTGAATCCCCAATCAGAGATGTAAGGCGCCTCGACTACAGGGGACGGCTCAGACTCAATGGTATAGAGTGGAATGTTCACTAGACTTCCCACAAGAGAACCAGGCACAATAAGAAATGCCAACCACATTGGAATACCGATCTGAAAGAACGCATAGCCTGCAGCCTGAATGATGAACACACTCATCAAGGCAAACATGAGAATCGCCAGCGGCGAATTAGCTCGCCTCCCCAGCTGCGACCTCTTCGGCTTTCCTTCCTCATCGAAGACAATCGGAACGGAATCATCCTCGCCAGTGGCGGCGAGGTGTATTGACCAATCTGAACCTCTGGAATCTTTATTCTCTCTTTCACTCAGCGGCTGACACATCCTCCCACTTGTCAACTGGGTTGCCTGGATGCCCCATCTTGGGCACGAATAGGTCACACTCACATTTCTTGCACGAGGCTTCTCTCTTTTCGTGCATGGATCTATCGTGTTCACACACACAACGCTCCAGGGCTCTCAGATCAATCATTTCATCATACCTCTCATTTGGACATTAGCGACTTCCTCATTTCAACTAATTAACATTGGTCAAGAGGCAGAATCGTGCTAGAACGCCTCAACTAATCCACCCTCCTGCTTAAATCGTGGAGCACCCCCACTCCACACAGGGTGTGTTGTCACGATAGACATCTTGAACTTCCTCTCTTTATGTCTCATGATTCTAATCTCATCCGTTTTCTATATCATGAGCATAAGCCCTGCAGCTCTTGAGCAGCAGATAGGAGCAATCTCATATGAGAAGAGTGCCAGATACAGGAAGATAGCAACTGTTGCGTACTATCTAATGTTTCTAAATTATGTCATCTATTACTTCTATCCTCTGTCCACTCCATTGCCCGACTTCTTTCCCTGGGAGTATTGGATGACCGCGGTGGTAGCTACTGGGATATTCCTACCAAGTATTTGCCTGATGTATATTGGAGCCAGAGATGCGGGAGAAGAAACCCTGACCCCGAAGAGAGAGCATACATTGTATGGAGGAATATATGAGAAGATAAGGCATCCTCAAGCCCTAGGAGAAGTATGGCTGGGTTTGGTGATTGGGCTATATCTTAACTCACCCCTACTAGCAGTTCTATCATTGGTCTTCTTCCCAACATTCTATTACTTCTGCATAATTGAGGAGAGAGACCTTGTGATACGATATGGTCAGGACTACATTGACTATAGAGAGAGAACAGGCATGTTCATACCAAAGAGAAAGAGGAGCAAAGATTAGTTGTAGGTGCAGAGAAGCAAAGGGTTGTTTGCATTGAGAGAAGGTTATGCCGATTCCATGCAGAGGAGAACCAGAAGTTGGACTTCCAGTCTGGCTACTGAACAGGGTTCTAGCTGTTCTCCAATCTCGGATAGAAGCCTTATCTAGGGACGGAAAACGAGAAACCCCAATTGTGTGGGGAGCCGCACACATGTATTCTAATACTCAATTGGCCAAGATAACTGCAATACGACGAAATCTGAATCCGGCGATTGCGGGGCTAGTATGTGCTTTCCAGGAAGTCCTTACACTACACATAGGCGTGGTTCCCACTCTACAGACATACCTGTAAACACCAGCGAGGTCTGGTGGCAATCTATGGCATAAAGAACTCGGTCGCTTTGAGCGATTCTCTTTAATCTCGCCGCTCATCCTAAGGAAGAGGAGGCGTTCCAATGCCAAAGATATCTGATGTTATGTTGAATATGTTTCTTCATGAGAGTAACCAAGCGAAGGTTGTTCTCGAATGTGCAAAGAATACAGACCTGAATTTCGTGCCCAAAGAAGGAATGAGGCCCCTGATTGCCCTTGCTAATCATCTCGCACAGATTCCTTCTATGGACCCTTACATGTATAGGGGTGAGATAGCAGATGCTGAACAGGCTCAAGCCAGAGAGAAGGAGCTTTGGCGAGATGGAATTGACAGGATCATTTCTGTCTTTGATGAGGGCGTTGAATCAGTCAAGATGTATTTCAAAGACATGTCTGACGATGAATTCCTCAAAGCAAACCTAAGGCCGTTCTATGAACAGAAAGAGAAGAAGAGCTGGGGTCATTACTTTGCAGAGTTCACCACCCATATTGCTATGCACAAGATGCAGCTCTGGATGTACTTGAAGATGGCTGGTGTGGCTGTCGATATGATGACATACTATGGCATCACAAGCGAGTGAAAAGAGAACGACTATTCAAAATCGTAGTCCAGAGAAAAGGCATCTTCAACCCAGCTCATCACATCATCATGGTCACGAGAGTCTGGTTGAGCTCCCATTCTAGAATCGCGATTACGAAGTTCCTCCATCTTGGCAGACAGATCGTTGGTTGCCAGAATATCCCCATCTTCTATTTGCAGCTCCAATAGAGTCCGAAAGGCCATAGGACGCTGGAATCCCATGTGCACATACATGCTATCAATGAAGTCTTTTCCTAGAAGCATTGAGCCAGAGAATCTAGTCTTCAGCCCGAGATTCTCATAGCGATGACTGAAGAAGAAACCACCTTCCTCCATTGGATCGATGTTGTTTATAGGCGGAGCTTCTTCAGTCCGCACACTCATACCCTCCAGAATGAGTCGACCGTCAGCACAATCATATCGCATGACAAAGCCACGATAACATGCAGTACTTGCCATCATAGGGGTGATTCCGAAGTCTTGTGGCGTGTACAGCGGAGAGCCCTTTAATCCAACCAGTGAATAAAGTTCACCCATGTATCGGAACTCATCTGGAATCTGCGCAGTCACTAGCCTAATCAGCTCCTGCAGAGTTTATGCTGATGTAGCAAACCTAACGAAATCCTCAGCTAGTACGCCATCTAGTGTTTTAACAAAGAACTCAGCGTTCGCTCTGGAAAACACAAGAGGGGGCTTTATCTTGAGGACATTATCAAATGGGCCGTCTGTACTAATCAGAATCCCTAGGTCTTTCATTCGATTGGCGACATAGCTCGCCTGCTCTGTTGCAGGGGTTAGAATCTCATGGTTGAGGACTAGCTCCACTCCTATGAAGAGACCGCTCCCTCTGACATCTCCTATGATTTTGTGTTTCTTCTTCAGTATGTATAGCTGATCAATGAGGTAGCCACCGATTTCGTACGCGTTCTTTTGGAGATTCTCTTCTTCAATTACATCCAGGACAGCCATCCCAACAGCGCATGACACTGTATTTCCGCCTGTAGTGCTAAAGAACTCCATACCAGTATTGAAAGATTCCGCGATCTCTGGGGTCGTTATGACAGCACCCAATGGATGACCATTTCCAATCGGTTTCCCTAGAGTGACAATATCAGGAACAACACCCTGTGTTTCAAAGCCCCAGAAATGACTTCCAACCCTGCCAAATCCTACCTGCACCTCGTCCGCAATGCACACACCTCCAGCGTCCCGAACATAATCAAATGCATCTCGGAGGTAGTTTTTAGGAAGGATGATTTGACCGGCACATCCCATCAATGGCTCGCAGATGAAGGCCGCTAATCCCTTCTCTTCAGCCTCCAATTCAAGAATCACCTTGAGAACTTCCATAGCATATTTCTCACCGGCCTCCGGATTGTCAGCCTTGAAGAAACCTCTATAGACATCGGGTGTCTTCACCTTGTGAACATGTCGGGGAGCTCCCGCACCACCGGGCCCGTCGAACTTGTATGGGCTTATACCTACAAGGGTGCCCGTATTTCCATGATATGCTCCATCAATTACAATCAATTCCGTCTGTTTGGTGTGTGCATATGCCAGTCTAAGAGCAAGCTCGTTAGCCTCGCTTCCACTGTTGACAAAGAAGCAGACACTCAATGGATCAGGCATTTTGCCACACAGTCGTTCTGCGTATCTCACTAGGTTCTCGTGAAGATATGTCGTATTAGTGTTCAATACTGTCGCTTGGCGCCTGAGTGCAGCTACAACCCTTGGATTGGAGTGGCCAACGTGAGGAACGTTGTTTCGAGCATCTAGGTATTCTCTCCCAACTGCGTCATAGAGATATTGCATCTCACCACGGACAATATGGAGTGGCTCCCTGTACGCAGTTCTGAGAGACCTACCTGTATAACTTCGCCGAGCTTCCAAGACCTCTTTCGTATTCATCGGAGCGGAAATGCGATCTTCTGGGAGTTT
>JAHQWZ010000313.1 GCA_029856425.1 Candidatus Thorarchaeota archaeon | reverse complement strand
AGAAGTTTGGAATCAGTAGGCGCGACGATACACTGCCTATTCGCTTCATCAAGGAGCCCCTCCAACGAGGGCCTACAAAGGGCTCAACAGTGGATATCGATAAGATGGTTGAGGAGTACTATACACTCCATGATTGGTAGCTAGGAATCATAAGAGTCTGCAATTTCACGAAGAGATAAATCCTTCACCGTCAATGCCACAGGAAGCCAGCTAGAAGGTGTTCTCACTGGATCCCATTGACAAGCGACTTATCTTGGAACTCGATTCCAATTGCAGAGCAACATTCCAAGAACTTGCGCTCAAGCTAGGAATGACTGCAAATGCTGTGAGGAAGCGGGTCACAAAGCTCGTGGAGCAAGGTGTCATTGAAGAGTTCGTTGTCATAATGAAACCTGCTATGACTGGCGCAGAATTACTTCTGGCTCTGCTCTATACAGATGGGTCTGAGGATGAAGATGCATTCCTCAGTGAGATAGGTACACATTCGGGAATAGTACAGACTGGCCTCATCGCATCAATTCGAGGGAGAACCTATCTTGCATTGGCTGAATACATCGGCGCAACTGGATTAATGGACCTTCGGAAATACTACTATAGCCATGGATCGGTTCAGGATGTTGAGATGCATACCCTACTTAGACATCAGGGTTCAAGAATTGACCTGAATAAGCTACATCTTCGAGTTCTCCGCATGTTACTAGAAGATGCAAGAATGTCAATCACTGATATAGCAAGCTCTACAGGACTATCAGCAAAGAGGGTCAGGAGAGCATTATCTGATATTACCGAAAGCGGAGCCTTTTGGTTCGCAGCTCGATGGAATCTAAGTGCGGGTGAAGATACTGAGTTTTATGTCCGCATAGAGATTGATGAGCAAAAAACGGATAGGGAGGCTGTTGATGCCTGGTTGAGATTCAACCATCCGAATGAATATTGGCTATCCTTCCACTCAGCTATTGAGCCAACAGTATTTGCCAAATTCGTTACCGATCATTTCCGAGAATCAGATAGGATATCGAGGAATATAAAGGATGCACCATTTGTCAAGTCAACTAGCACTCTGATTTGCTACCCAGTACATAAGTTTCCTAGACTAAGTCAACTCATGCTGCAAGAAAAACTAGCTGAGGCAGGGCTCTGGCCTTAATATCACTAGATATATCAACCTTACTTCATTATCGTGATGTCCTCGACAGGGGTGTCATTATTGCACATAGACATTCAGCGTCTTCGGAGTGAGTTTCGAGAGCCGCACAATCTTCTGACTACGTCTGATGGCACTACTCTCTTTGTCAGAAAGTGGGAGGCTCAAGGGGCGCCTGAGGAAACTGCGATTCTTATTCTTCATGGAATCACCGCATACAGCGGTCCATACAGTATGATTGCTGAGCCTCTAGCATCAAGAGGATTTACTGTGTATGGACTGGATCTTAGGGGCCATGGTCTCTCAGACGGAAATAGAGGAGATGCACCAAGCAAGGAGAGGTTTGTCAAAGATTTGTGTGAAACAATTGGATTTGTTAAAGATAGGCATTCCAGATTAACTGTGCTTGGACACAGCCTCGGTGTTCTATCATCTTTGCTAGCGATGGGTGCTTGTGTCGATCAGTTTGATGGTGCGATTCTTCTCAGTGGAGCGCGAACAATGCGACCAGGTGCATATCCACCGATGGGTGCTTTGCAGAAAGTCAAGATACTCTTCAGCTCAATATTCCTCCCAAGTCGACAAGTAATAGGATACAGGCGCGATGGTATGGTGGGATTGAATGACCCGCTGTTCACCTTCAGATACACACTCCGCTTCATGAGATTAACGAGCCTTACTGACTTCAGCTTCCCTGAAGAGATGCCATTCCCAGTTCTTGTGGGAATAGGCGAGAATGATGAGCTATTCACGGTTGAAGCTGCGCGAGAACTATACGATGAAATCCCCTCAAAGACCAAGGAGTTCTTTGTCGCGAAGGGTGCGAAACATGCCGAATTTCCGGCAGATAGCATGATGCCAATGCTAGATTGGGTCGAAAAGTCATTCAAATAGTCAACGCATGTCCTCTTGTGAGGACGGGGTTTTTCTGGCTAGAGTGTTTATTGATAGAAGACCAACAAACAGAAGAGAACCAAACACAGTGAACCATTCAACGAGAGGACCACCCATTACCATCTCAAAACCTAATGTCAAGAAGTCAATCGCCAAACCGTAAATGGCAATCGGCTTCCAGAAATCTGAATGCAAAAGGAGTGCTACATTGACTAGAATCAGCACGATGAAGTTCAATAGGAAGAATGCTGAGGAAGCCGCCATATGCGGACTGCCTTGGTCTTCTGAATATACTCCTATCATAATGAGGGCCACCGCTGAGCATAAGCCAACTACCTGACCCATGATGAGCGGCAGCTTCTGATACCAACGATTTGTATACCACCGATAGAACCCAATGTAGAATGGAATTACAGCAATGCCTGTTAGAATACAACCGAGATTGTAGAAGTATGCACCAAAAGGACTGTAGTTGAAGTTGCCAAGACGACTGAGGTAGTGTGTTGTAGGACCGTAACTATCCGGATAGAGTGCCCATGAAATGAATGTGAATGCACAGTATAGGACGATTACTGATACACCACTGATTGATAGGAGGGGCCATCGGAGTGATGATTTCTTCAAGAATCTCAGTCCTCTAACACCTGAGGAACTAAGCCGCCTCTTAAGACCTCGGCTCATCAAACACCATGCCCAATAGCGCAGTCTATTCCTCAGGCGGGGGATACTGAGCGATTATAAGCTCATCATCTTCGATGCCCATCT
>JAHQWZ010000312.1 GCA_029856425.1 Candidatus Thorarchaeota archaeon | reverse complement strand
AACAACTACAACTACAACTACAACTACAACTACAACTGCAACTACTACAACACCCACAACTCCCGGTCCTCCAGAAGAACCCAACTATTTGGATATTGCCCTCATGCTGGGACTCATATTGCTCCTGATTGTGTTCTCAATAGCCCTCTCAAGAAGACGGGGAAGACTGTCTGAATGAATAATGAAGCTAGCAGAGGAATGATGGAATGCGCTTATATGAAGGCTGCTCCTCCTGAGTCCAAGCAGTAAGACAAATGGATGAGATGTGAAATGAAGCGCCTGGGTGGGTTTGACCTTCGTTTGGAACGGTCATTTAGGTCCCCACGGAAATCAATCCCAGTTGAGGTGCTGGTTGATTCTGAGAACACCGTCATTGTCCTAGACTGTAGTTGTTGTGAGGACCTTCTTGCAAGTCGGCTGCCTGGGGGAGTGCTAATTCCCATAGCGTCCAGTCTCAAGTCCTATTTTGGGACTAGGGGGATGCGAAACATAGATGTTCGAGTGAATGGAGCCATAATGAGCCGGACGTATAAGGGGATTTGTATGGAAGATGCAGTCCCTGAAATCAAAGATGTTTTGGAAGGCGCAGTTGCTAGGTTCCATAAGAAACGCAAGAACCGGTGAATGAATTCTGATTCAGAGCGGGGCGCACATTCGCCTCCTGGATTCTATTCATTGTTCTCCTTGAACTCTGTAAGATAATCCGCCAATACTCCCACTCCTTCAATAGTCATTGCATTGTAGATTGATGCTCTCATACCACCAACGGACCTATGCCCCTTAAGGCCCACAAGTCCTCGGTTCGTGCCCCCTTCAATAACCTTCTTCTCAAGTTCCTCACTAGGCAGAGTAAATGTGACATTCATTAGAGATCGGGAGTCCTTTCTTGCATGTCCCTTATAGAAGCCGTTTGATGAATCAATCACATCATAGAGCACTTTGGCTTTTTCCCTATTTCTCCGCTCGATTTCCCGGACGCCTCCTTGGTCTTTCCAATACTCTAATGCTAGTTTACAGATATATATCGCAAAACATGGTGGAGTATGGAAAAGCGAATTCTTCTCTGCCTCTGTCTTCCATTTCAGCAAAGTCGGAGTATCATCAGACACTCTTTCAAGAAGATCCTCTCTTACAATTACTAAAGTGACGCCCGCTGGGCCGAGGTTTTTCTGTGCGCCTGCAAATATCACCCCAAAGTCCTTTACATTCACTTGCCTCGCCATCAAATCTGATGAGGCATCGCAGACTAGCGGAACATCCGCTGGCATATTAGGCCATTCATGCCATTCTGTTCCGTAGATTGTATTATTACTAGCAATGTGCGCATAAGCTGCATTCTCACTGAAACCTACATTCTCTGGTATGTATCTGTAATTGTCATCAGCTGATGACGCGACTACTTCTACCCTTCCATAAAACTTGGCTTCTTTTATCGCATTGGAGGTCCATGTGCCCGTGTCCACAAACTGGATTGGTTTCCCCTTTATTTGCAGATTTATGGGTGCCATATAGAACTGCGTCGATGCACCTCCTTGTAACCAGAGCACCTTATACTCATCTGGAACCCCCATCAGTTCTCTAACTAATGCAGTCGCTTCATTGTGTACCTTGTCATATTCCTTGGCTCTATGCGAGATTTCAAGGATTGACATTCCTGTATCGGCGAAGTTCAGAAGCTCTCTCTGTGCTTTCTCGAGCGCAGGCAGCGGCAACGTCGCTGGGCCTGCATAGAAGTTGAATACCCTCTTGACCATTTATATCACCTATTTCAGCTTGTTAATAGCAAAGCCAGTCCA
The DNA here is from genome assembly GCA_029856425.1 of Candidatus Thorarchaeota archaeon. Classification (GTDB taxonomy): domain Archaea; phylum Asgardarchaeota; class Thorarchaeia; order Thorarchaeales; family Thorarchaeaceae; genus SMTZ1-83. The sequence continues at coordinate 1,007 of JAHQWZ010000312.1, read as the reverse complement.
GACCTTTGGATGGAAGAATGTACTCTTTTGAGGCATAACCTCAAGATTCCGAGACACTGCCTCCACTTCTTCAATGCGAGTGGGATTCATAAAGAACACGGCTTGCGCTTCTGCTTCAACTGACTTTATGGCTTCTTCAACAGCGTCGCCTATTCCCTTCACATAAATAACGTAACCGCCACCCTTCATTGTTCCTTGCGCCAGTTTCTCTCTGTCAATCCCAAGCATTCTGTCCAGTAACAATGAATGCAATATTGCTACATCGAGTCCTCGATGTTCACGCGACTTTTCCGGCAATACCTCGTTCATCACACTTGAGTCCCGCAAAGTGAGCACATAGAACTTGCCATCATTGACGAAGAGCCCGAAGGAGTGCTCACCAGATATGAACTTCTTATTCATGAGGGAGAACATCGCATCTTTGTCATCATAAGCACTGATTTCAAAATACTCGGATATTGCCTTCAAGAGACCTTCAGATGAAAATCCATGAAGGTTTTGTACCACTCGATGTGTAGGTAGAATCAGGAGACCTGGATTTGAGATATTGACAAATGTGAGCATCCTGTACTTGGCACTCTCTAATTCTGGATTCTCTTTAGAGAGAGCAAGTGCAGTTTTGTAGCGGTGATGACCATCGGCAATAATGATGTACTTGTTTTTCATGTAATCAGTGATTAATTGCGTATCATTTTCATTATCAATAATCCATAATCTGTGTCTGACGTCGTCATCATCCGTGATATCGATAGCCGGGTTCCCTTTCATAGCTTTCTCCAGTATGTTGTCCACCTGTCCTTTATGATCGGGATAAATCACAAAGATCTGACCAAACTGTGCCATGCACGCCCTGCAGAGACTAAGTCTATCTTGAATGTCTTTTGGGAGTGTTTCCTCATGCTGGAGCACTCCGGAGAATGTTTCCTTGCTTGGTGCTTCTGTAGCAAAATCTTCTAGGCGGATCAGCCCGATGAATCCAAATCTGAACATGTCATTACTATTGACAT
>JAHQWZ010000016.1 GCA_029856425.1 Candidatus Thorarchaeota archaeon | reverse complement strand
CATACCCCGGTTTCGGCCATGATATACTCGACCATCTTGTTGATCATCAATACCGAGGAATAGTCATTGAAGGAACTGGCCTAGGTCATGCTCCCAAGTCCCTGCAAGCATCTGTAGCACACGCAGTTGATGCCGGAATAGTTGTTGCAATGACCAGTCAATGCATTTCTGGCCGAGTTGATATGGATGTGTATCGAACCGGTGTGGAGTTGCAGGAGTTGGGCATTGTGGCATGCGAGGACATGCTGACTGAAACGGCATTTGTCAAACTATCCTGGCTCCTTGCCAACATGAAAGGCACTGACAAGGTGAAGACTGCTCTATCCCGGCCATATGTGGGAGAGATAGAGATGCGGTCCGAGATGGCTGAATACTCTACCACTGCGGAGGAAATCTAGATGGCTGAAACAGACCACTTCAAGCAACTTGGTCTGATGGTCGGTCTTGAGCTCCATCAGCAGTTAAACACATCACGCAAGCTCTATTGTCATTGTCCCCCGGTAGTCCGGGATGACGACCCCCAGGGTAGATTTGTCAGACGACTAAGACCCACACAGAGTGAGATGGGCCAAGTGGACCCCGCTGCCCTCTTTGAGTTTCAGCAAAACAAACGATTCTGTTACGAGTATTACAATGACACCACATGTCTTGTAGAGGCAGACGAGGAACCTCCACATAACCTCTGTGAAGAAGCCATTGACATCAGTCTGATTATGACAAACTTCCTAGGGTCCATACCTGTGAATGAGATACATCCCATGAGGAAAATTGTGATTGATGGCAGCAACACCACCGGATTTCAGAGAACTTGCATCGTGGCTACTGGTGGTATGGTTTCGGTAAGGGGCAGAGTGATTGGGATTCAGACTATCTGTCTAGAGGAAGACGCCGCCAGAAAAGTGGGTGATGATGAAAAGAATAATATCAGGACATACAGACTGGACAGACTCGGAATCCCACTCATAGAGGTTGCTACAGCTCCAGACATCCGGACCCCGGAAGAGGCTCAGGAAACAGCTCTTGTCCTAGGCCGTCTTCTTAGATCAACTGGAAGGGTGAAACGGGGTCTGGGGACAATCCGCCAAGATGTCAATGTGTCGATTAGCGCTGGAGCCATCATTGAAATCAAGGGTTTTCAGCAACTGGACATGCTTGCTGAACTAGTTGAGCTTGAAGCACAACGACAAGAACGATTGTTGCAGATACGAGATACTCTGGTTGAGAGAGGAATCACTGTTGACTCTATCCCTGGCAGGACTTATGATGCCAGTGAGATTTTCGCCGAAACTGAGGCCAAAGTCCTGAGGCGCGCCTTGAAATCTGGAGGAGCGGTGTTTGCAGCTAAATTACCTGGTTTTGCAGGACTAGTTGGTCGAGAGGTCCAACCTGACCGTAGACTAGGGACCGAGCTCTCAGACTATGCAAAATTCTGGGGTCGAGTTGGAGGCATCTTCCATACCGATGAGTTGCCCAAGTATGGTATCTCTGAAACAGAAGTCGCCAATCTAAGGAAGCATGTTGGTGCAGCCAGCCAAGATGCTGTTGTCATTGTCGCCGCACCAAAGGCGGAATGCGAAGATGCTCTGCAGGCAGTACTGGAACGGGCACGAGAGGCTGTGAAGGGAGTTCCAGCCGAAACAAGAACCCCTCTTCCGGATGCTACAACAAAGTATGCTCGACCTAGACCTGGCGCTGAACGAATGTACCCGGAAACGGATGTGAGACCGGTCAAGATCACCGACTCATGGTTAAGGCGAATCAAGAAAGCGATGCCTGAAACACTGGCAGAGAAAGAACGTAGGTTTGTCAAGGAGCTTGGTCTCAGCAGGGACTTAGCAGGGCAGATAGTAAATTCACTCAATCTAGACCTCTTTGAATATATTCTCAGTCAACTGGAGGTATCCCCCACGCTTGTCGCTGTAACTCTGGAGAACACCCTAGTGAGTATGCAGAGGGATGGCGTCCCCATAGAGAACATTGGAGAGGTTCAATTGCTTAAGGTCTTTGAGGCAGTAACAAGGAATGAGATATCATCCGAAGCACTCCCTGAAATCCTCACCTATTTTGGAAACAACCCGTCCACTTCCATTCAGGAAGCACTGTCCAAGACAGGACTAGGCAAGATTGAAACCGAAGACATTAAGAAAATCATTCGAAGCATTGTGGAAGACAGATTGGATTTTGTACGTGAAAGGGGTCAGGCAGCAGTGGGCGGTCTCATGGGCGTAGCCATGAAAGAACTGAGAGGGAAAGCTGACGGAAAGCTTGTGAAGGAGCTGTTGACTTCAGAAGTGAAACGGCTTCTTAATCAGCAATGAGTTTGGAGAGGTGGTGCCGCGGGTGGGCCTATCTCACCATCACGAAACGTGAAGGCGATTCGATCCCACGACTTCGAGATGTCTCATCTCGAGCCTTGACGCGACGCTCATGACCCCAGTCTTCACCTGGATGACTCCAGGAAGATTATGAGTCTCGCGCCCTATTGCCCCACAAACGCCCAAAGACGATTGTGTCCAGTCTAGGCCACCGCGGCATTATTGTACCTCTGATGAGGTAACGCAACGGAGCAGTCTGGATTCCGCTAATTAAGCTTACCCTCAAATGAAGCGGATCTCATGACCAAGATTACTGAATGACCTAGCAAACACATTAATCACAAACCTGTTCTCCCAAATTGTTGACGTGGTTTTGCGATGAAGAAGAAACCAAAGTATTGGGACTCGTTGAAAGGAAAGGTGCTTCGTGCCATCGCACTTGATAATGCTCAAACATGGCAAGATGGCAGAAACAGACAATACTGAAATCATAGACAACTGAGAAAATCTGATTAGAAACCTCATGTCGTAGTATGGACGGAGGGTCCAGGAATGTATGCCATTTCGCCCTTACCATTGGTCATTCGCCTCATTTTTCTCATACTTGTCGGTGCCCTTCCACCGTATCTGCTCTATACGGGTAGATGGGCGATTCAGATGAGGAGCCCCAAGAATGCTGCGTTACTCATCATTGTTCCAACCCTCATAATGTTGCCTTTGCAGGTGTGGCTCTCCTATGATTACTCAGCATATGAGAGTGGGTCATTCCGATTGGGTTATTACGTTCAAGAACTTGGACCCAATGAAACAGCTGTTATTCGAAGCATCTCCAATTGGCATACAATAGATACACTAGAGGTCCATGTCTATCAAGACTTGAATGTGACAATATACGCTGTTGATGAGAACTTGCCAGATGTGAGGTATCTGGAGCAAAATTGTTCGTATGCTTACTTTAGACTACCGTATCTGTACACTAATTTTCCTTTGATTGCGAATTGGTCAATCTACCTGAGTAATCCAAATCCAAATGAAACGATCACGGTTGCCTTGATACACTGGGAATTGGGGTCTGCTTATCTCACTGACACGAGCTTGGCTACACTCTACAGATACCCATCCAAAGCCCTCATGACCTTATGGGTGGCAGCCGCACTATTTGCTGTGGTGACCGAAAGCCGCGAAGAAGAGAAAAATGACACAGCACTCAATCTCAGGTTCCTAGCAGGCGTATGCATAATCGTATACCTAATTGCGCTTGCACCAATTGGAGGGTGGGTAGCGATGGCCATTGACTTACTAGGATTTTTCATTGCCAGCTTTATGGTCTGCGCTATCTTTGCATACAAACTGAGATCATCAACACCTCGCAGCCCTGCGAAGAAGACCCCTGAAATTCAAGATGACGCTGTTATGGTAAATAACCAAGAAGATTACTTGGGTGGTTCTTAAGCTTTGAACTAGCACCTCCCGCGGCACCATTTCATCTTCCATCAGTCGATTCTCTAAACGCAAATTTGGCGGCTTTGAATATTGTGTTGTTCATTAGGCACTAGCATGAAAAACTTCCCAGGCAGATAAAACCCTCAACCCTCTTCCGAGCAGCCGACGAGCTGACCCTAAGGACTTATCTATTAATTCTTATCCAATTGTGAACAGTATAGTGTTGGTTGTTTTTCTAAATCAATCAAGAGAAAGTATGCTGGTGTGCTGAGAGTGTCGATTTGGACTCCCAATCGCATTGGGGTGTTCTTAGTCCTCTGTAATATGCTAATCCCATTCAGAATCAATCTCACTTTCATAACTTCAGTGCGTTTCTCAATTAGTTATGTCATTTACGCTGCGCTTTGGGGATATATCCCGGGACCACTTCCGCCTATGTATAACATCGAAGGCCCCCTCATAATAAATGGCTATTACTTTGGTTTCATGTTTCCATTTTATGCACCAGGCTTAGTTATTGCGTGGTTCGTTTGGCGAACTTCATCGGATAGCAACATGACGAAGCGAAATTATTACGAGAGAATTATATCTCTGCAGCTATTCCATACGTTGATTGTGTGGTATCTATTCCCCTGTCCCATATCTTTTAGTTTGGTGTTGTGTCTTCCAACGGCTATAACTGGGATCCTAGCCTTGCCGTTTGCATCGAAAGTTGTGAAGGAGGTCGACTCCTTGTGGAATGACTCAGAAACCAATATGTTGGTGGAAACCGAAGAACAGCGAATGAGGAGCTCAAATCGAATTTAACCGGGCATTCAAACCTCCCGCGGCACCAATTCCCCTTTTTATACATCCTTTCCATGACGGGGTTATTAGGCATCACAATCACTCAGTATCATGACCGTAGACAAATGGAGAGTAGTGGGCGGTCGCGTTTACAAGCTCGCAGAGGCGTTTGAAGAGATGCTTGATGCAGTAGATCTTGCTAGAAAGCTTAAGGACAGCAAGTATGTATTCCTACATAGAGCGGAGAATGGTCTTTGGGCCGTTTATTGGCGAAAGAAGGAGAAGGAGATTGAATGCCAACCCGAATACGAGCACAACCTCTCATCTGGAACCCACTGAAACTAGTACGGATATAATAGGAACGGAGTCCTACTTAGGACCATGACGCTTGACCCGCATTTTGCTGATCTAGGACTCGATGAAAAAATTCGTGTTGTAGAATCTCTCGGTCTGACTGTTCAAGAGGGTCAAGGAGCGAGATTTGAGAAACTCCTTCGGCAGACCAATCTATCAGCTACTATCAATGTGACTGACTGGACGCCCGAGGCGGTGTACATTCTTCTCAATATTGGCAGGGAGGAAGAACTTGCCTTGGCACTGAGGAATAGGGACAGATACTATACCATCGTCAAGTACCCGGAAGGTCCTCTTCTTTCTGCTCTTATCAGGTCTATCGTGCTCGGAGAATGGTGAGTCAATCAAATTTTCCAGCGTTCGATGAAAATCTCTTTATTCCCCCTGTGTTCCCAATTGGACGCGGTGATATGACTTGGAACTCCCATTCAAGACCCTTGATGATGTGGACGTTGCTGGGAAACGCGTCCTAGTCCGTGTAGATATGAACTGTTCAGTTGATCCTGACACAAAAGAAATCACTGACGATACCAGAATCGTTGCTATCCTGCCCACACTCAGAGAGCTTGAAAAGAGCAAGGCAGTTCTGATGGCACATCAAGGACGACCAGGCAGTGATGACTTCATATCACTGGAAGCTCATACTGATATCATAAAGAAGCTCGGACTGAACGCGTCTTTTGTCGATGATATCTTTGGTGAGAATGCGAAGAATGCTATCAGAAAGGTTGCAGTGGGAGAGCTCCTAGTCCTTCAGAATGTGAGATACTTTGATGGCGAACTGAAAAATGCACCCCCCGAAGAGGTGGCAAAGGAACCACTTGTTCAGGAACTCTATCCTCTCTTTGACCTGTTTGTCAATGATGCCTTTGGTGCAGCACACCGGTCTCAAGCATCAATCGTTGGATTCACCACCGTACTCCCTTCAGTAGCAGGACGACTGGTAGAGAAGGAAATACGTACACTCACCGATGCGACCGCCACAGACCAGCACCCATGGACCCTTGTTCTTGGAGGTGCCAAGGTTGAAGACAAGGTCAAAACACTCGAAAAGCTGTTGGCTGCTGGCAGAGTAGATAATGCTCTTCTCGGTGGTTTGCTAGGTACATTATTTCTTATTGCTAAAGGTCTGGTTTCAGAGGAATACTCCAAGCCAATCAAAGGATTCGAGGATGCCTTGAATACTGCAAAAGAGCTTCTCAGCAAATATCCAGATATCATCATTATTCCTGATGATGCAGCAGTTGAAAGGGATGGCGAACGGGTTGAGTGCGAGTTCCCAGAGATGTCCGGCAACCCCTTCTTCGATATTGGTCCTAAAACAACCAAGAAGTATGTAGAAACAATTCGTAAATCCGCAGTGGTGTTCGCAAACGGTCCGATGGGATTCTTTGAGAAGAATGCCTTTGCCAAAGGAACATCAGAGGTCCTTGATGCAATTGCAGACTGTGAGGGTATCACTGTTGTTGGTGGTGGTCACTTGGGGGCAATGGCACAAAAGAAGGACTTCGGGGACAGAATCACTCACATCAGCACAGGTGGCGGTGCAACAATCAACTTCTTGACTGGAAAGAAACTCGATCTTATTGTCGCTCTTGAGGCCGCAGCGAAGAGAATGTGATATATGCTTAGATGGAAATCCTGAATATATTACAGGCAATGAACACAATCAAAGATTTTCAGTTGGTGATGGACTTGGCACATAAAGTGAAGTGTCCTAACTGCGAAGGATCTGAAGTCGGAAGGGAGATGTTTCCAGGCGCCTTTGGTGTTCGAGCCAGATTTGTCTATGTCTGTCAGAAATGTGGGAAGAGATGGGAAGACTGATAGCTGAAACTATGGTTCGAATAAAAAGTGGAGCCCCAGGCGAGATTCGAACTCGCGACCTGCTGATTACAAGTCAGCCGCACCACCAGGCTATGCTACTGAGGCACTCCTAAATCAACGGACCAGCGTTTTGGTTTTAAAAGCTATTCCTCCGAACACACGCTGCATCAGGAGAAGAGTATAACTATCTGCTTGGATTATTCACGTTTCGCTGGAGACAACATAGTGACAATTGAAACTCAAAGACTACAATACATGGACAAACTGAGGCTCATTGGCCGTGACGCTCGTTTGACGATTATCGCCTGGGCGTTTTGGGCCTTTGGCTATGGCGTCAATGATGTTCTTTTCAATCTCTACCTACTCGAAGCAGGATTTGGAGAGGATTTCCTTGGCATGTTCCTATCGATTTCCATTTTTCTATCAGGCGGACTTGCAATTCTAGCTGGAATGGTGGCAGATAGACACTCCCGGAAGAAGATACTTCTCGCAGGATACGTTACCGTTTTCCTTGGTACCTTCATGCAATATTCTACTCTTTCTCCAGCACTTCTCTTAATCTCCCAGCTTCTCTATGGTATTGGCTATGGATTCACTGGAGTATGTTGGCAACCATATACGGTGAGTGTCACAACTGAGGAGGAGCGGGTCCATGTATTCAGCGTCCGATTTGCTTTCTTTCTGATTGCCAGTCTGTTAGGTTCGCTAACAGGCGGTTTCCTACCGGCACTTTGGACCAACCTAGGTATCGCCGTTGATCTACTAACAGCTTACAGATTTTCCCTCTGGACAGCTCTGATTCCTCTAGCAATGGCCGTTCTAACGCTATTACCTATGAAGACCGACGAAGCTCCGCAACAAAGAAAGAGTTTCAACTTCGGAAATGTACGAAATCGAGGATTCATTGGAAAATACGCTCTAGCTTGGACAGTTTCAGGTTTGGGTGCAGGTTTGTTTGTACAGTTCTTCAATGTATTCTTCAGTCTGGCATTTCAAGCCGATGCCACCACTATCGGAATCATCTTTGCAATCAATACGGTAGTCATGGCAGCAGGTAATTTTGCATCTCCAGCAATTGTGGACCGATTAGGAAAGCTTGGCACCATCATCTGGTTCCAAATCTTCTCCATTCCATTTCTACTGACGCTCTCTTGGTCACCAGTTCTCTATATCGCGATTATTGGATATGTAGGACGTGCATTATTCATGAATATTGCATGGCCAGTGATGGATGTCTTCTATATGGAGGGCTGTTCGCAAGAGGAGAGGTCGACGGCAATGGGGGTCATAAACGCAGGAGACTCGCTTGCAAGAGGAATCGGACTCAATATCGGTGGATGGTTATTAGCCATAGGTCTGTGGAGGGTTCCCTTTGCAATTGCCGTAATATTCTACAGCTTGAGCATAGGTCTTTTCTACTGGTTCTTTGGACGAGATGAATCAGGGCAACCTGACTCATAGCGTCCGGGATTTTCATTCTCAGCGTATCAGATTACTTGTCATGATAGACATTGTCAATGATGATGGCGTATGATAGGAGCATCAATCGATCAGCATCCAGGTCCTCAATACGAATCACGTAACGGTCCTTGAAGTTGAACGCGGGTGCGAAGACATCACGCCACTTGTCTGCTTTCTTGATTACAGCATAGACCTTTTTCTTGTCCTTTGGGTCAGTAATCTCGAAGTTCCATTTTGTGACGCCGCCCTGTGCTTTGTAGATATGTTCTTCTTGAGGAGTATAGAAATCAACCGAGCCCCGAAATGCAATCATGGGTCTCTTTCCACGGCCTACCAGAGTACCGTCAGGACGCTTGACCTCATATATGGGTCGAGCAGCCATCAGCTTCTTGTTTATTGTGCAGAGAAGGGTACCGTCTGGATCGTGAAGGGATATCTCAGCTCGCATTGACAGAATCTTTCTTTTCATTGAACCGACTTGGATTCCTTCTTGGTCGTAAATCTCGCCGCCACCAAATTTCCAAGATTTCTCATGAAGCACGTAGAACGTAATTGTTGGATCGAGAAGACTCATCAAAATCACCTTGTCCCTGTAATCTGCGGGACATGATTTAAGCAAACGTCGGTTGGAACCCGTCATAACTTGCGAATTTTGGTACACTATTGTACCAAGACCTTCATCATAATCAGAAAAACCAGCGAGAATACCTCTCCTTCAATCGTCCATCACGGACATGTTTATGAGGCAACAATATTATAGAATCCTGTCCGGAAGGCTCCAATTCTTGCGCTTCCTTATGACACGTACGTGATACAAAGGAACAAGACCCACAAGAAAAGTAAAATACCGCAAGAAGTTGATGCCAATACGCCTCGACGTACTATAGGTGATACCAGTTGCAATTTGCACAACCAGAATACATGGACACATTTTTCCAGTATATTTTCGGTTTCTTCGATCAGCTTTTCTCAACACCACTCCAGCAATGGATTCCTTGGGGTCCAGGAGACTGGTACTTTACCATCTCGACCACGTTTTTTGTCGTGATGATTTTGTTTTTAGTACGCCGCCTACGAAAGAGTGGAAGTGGGTCAATAGCTGATGGCGTACGAAGAATCATTGCATCAACAGGTGATGTATCAGCAGGTATGTCAGGGGCCAAGAAAGTCGACTTCATTTCAAAGGACCCCTCTGATGCATTAGTCTTCCTCAAGATTGAGGAAAATGCCATACAACAGGCCCTCACTGCAGCTGATTACTTTGCAGAAAAGGGCGAAATAAGCGAGTCTGTTAAACTCAAGCTCGCAGCACTCTATCAACACCGACTCGAAACTGTGCGCACAGCAGTCGCAAAGGATGAGCAACTCAAGTCAATCGTTGCAACTTCAGACGAGATTGGCAAAGCACGGTCAGACTACCTCCGCAAACTTGCGGCAATGTCAGGTACCGCAGTGGAAGCCGAAGCTGATTCAGGTCCTCCAAGCGTTGCAATGCCAGTTTCAACACCTTCTGCAACGCCTGTTCAAGCTCCTGTCACAACAGCCCCTCCAAGTGGTGGTCCCCCAAGTGGCGCACCCCCGGGTGGTGGTCCCCCAGCAGGCGGTCCGCCAGCAGGTGGTCCTCCAAGCGGTGCAGCTCCAGCAGCTGGCCCTCCAGGTGGTGCAGCTCCAGCAGGTGGTCCTCCAGGCGGTGCAGCTCCAGCAGCTGGCCCTCCAGGCGGTGCAGCTCCAGGAGGAGCTCCAGCAGGAGGCGCCCCCGGTGGAGATGCTGCAGCTCCAGCAGGCGGCAAGAGTTCACTACAGTCAGAGATGCTCCGGGAGATGGAGCGTCTAAAGGCATTGATGGGCGGGGATTAGTCTCCTTCCAACTGCTTTTTTTTCAGCAAGTGGTAACTAAATCTTAGCTGGTATCTCGGAAGCCTTTTTGGGGAGATTGATTGGCTTTTAAGACACATCTCTACGGAGACCGTTACATGTCCAATGCCAAACTAAATGCGGCCAAGAGTGCGAGTAAACTGATACCAAAGACTGGTGCAATAGGACTTGGAAGTGGTTCCACAGTTGCCTTATTCGCGGAGGAGTTGGGAAAAAGGATTGCAGCAAAGAAGGTGAATGTCAGGGTAGTCCCAAGCTCATATCAGGCATACCAACTAGCCATAGAGTTCAAGATCCCTCTTACAAATCTGGACCTTGATCCTGAACTTGAACTGACTGTGGATGGTGCTGACGAGGTCGACAGGAATCTTAACCTAACAAAGGGCGGTGGAGGGGCTCTGTTTCAGGAAAAGGTCGTCGCATCAGCATCAAAGAAACTTATCATAATTGTGGACGAGTTCAAGATTGTTGACCAGCTAGCAACCAGATTCGAGATCCCCATTGAAATATTACCATTCTCTCTTGGTGTAGTACTCAGAAAGATACAGGCCATGGGTATTGCACCCACGGTAAGGCAAGCCCAGAGGAAGATGGGTCCAGTTGTGACTGATAATGGAAATTTCATCCTAGACCTCAAATTCCCGGAACCAATAGATGATCCCGCAAAGGTGGCAATGGATTTGAAAATGATTCCAGGCGTAATTGAAACCGGCCTGTTCATTGACATGACCGATGAGGTCCATGTGGGCAAAGAGGACGGAGTCTATATCCTGAAGAAGTAAGACTACTGATACATCGACCAGAATCTACGGAACTTCTCAGTGTATGACAGCACATCAGTCGAGTCGACATACTGATCAATGCCACCCAAATACTTCGGCAATCTTTTTACTCTATCATCTTCAATCATTGCATGAATGGCATCAGCGAAATTGTCCCCTTGAATTATCATGAACGGTCGATTGTGAAACCGTGACACCTTGGCTCCCAATGGTGCTGTGATTCCGAGATCATTGTGCATCTTGGCTACATGCTCGTATGCTCTTGTCAGATGGTCTTGTCTTTCTTGCCAAGTACTGGCATCCATAATTTGCATGAAGACTGGTGTGAGAAACTGTGCACTCTTAAGCTTCGAAAAGGCTGTACCAAACCACTTTATGTAAGGTGCATACTTTCGTTCTATGAGAAAACAGAGCCCCATAATGTCACGAATCAGCCGCGTAGCAACAATACGAGAACCAAGCTCATCTCCAACCTGACCACATCGACCCATGAACGCTTCTTCTTGAGCTATCCTCTCCCACTGATTTGCTAACAGATACAGCCATAGGTCATGAGGGTAATATTCCAATTTAGCCACTATTGGTTCCAATTTTCCAAGACCATCATGGAAGACTTTCCCGTTCGCGATACTTAGGAGCATCTGCTGTGGAAGAACCAACCAGTCTATAATACGCAAGTCTTCTGTTGGATTGAAACCAAGATACTCGATAAAGAAGGCGCTGACTGTATTGATTTTAACTCCATGATTGACAGGTCCATAATCAACAAGCTCCATCCGGGTTGTACCATCGTCATGAAAGCTAAAGTTGGTGGGAAATCCGCGTATTTCATATGGTAAATTCTGACGCAGAGTTTCATCAACCTCTTCTTTGAGGGAATCATAGTCTGATTCCGTCAAGAAGATCTGAAGTTTCGGTCCCCAGTCATGATCCATCGACTGTGGAGTGTCAAATCCCAATACATCTGACCCAGTACCAATTCGAGCAGCTGAATATACCAAATTCGGAAAGTGCCTTTCTATGACTGGTTTCACAGCTTTTTCATATAATGCCTTACTTAGATCTAACCCAGGTACGAAATCGTAGGGCGGGTGATCTTCATCACTCATCCAAATGTCTCCATTCTTAGCAATAGTATGGTGGGATTTGGATATTACGACTTGAAAAAAGTGGCGGGCCCGCCAGGATTTGAACCTGGGATTCCTTGCTTAGGAGGCAAGTGCCCTATGAACACCCCGGAGGACATCTTCCTCTGAGTCCATACTAGGCCACGGGCCCATGAAATTGACCGGGTGGCTGGTTAGTTGTTAAAGCTTTTGCAGAAAGGACTATTCTGCTACCTTAGCTGTTATTTTTGCACCTTCTTCCATGGCATCTACAATGGACTTGCCTTGTCGAGTTTTGATACGAATTGCACTTTCTCCATTGCGACCAATTACAGTAGTCAGCAGATACAAGTCATCCGCAAAGACCTCTATCCTTTGTTTTGCATACTTGCGACCCGCAACAAGAGTCACTTTTTTCTTGCTGTAACTTACTGAAACTGGCACAGACTCTCCAGGTCTTCCACGGGCTATCCTTTCGCCCCTGAGCATAGGCGCAGCAACTCCTCTGACTGGTACTACTACCTTTTCTCCACCAAAAGAGAACATCTCATACTCCAACACTCCCTCATCGAAATTGCGAACTTCCACTACAGGTCTTGCTAGGTCTCTCTGAGAACTACTCATACCTGTAGGCAGTTTCACCTTCAACGAGAGTGAGGAAACCTTCGAAACATTTCCATCTTCGATGTGGACCACTGTATCGACCGTGCTTGGAACTTGTCCTAGCTCGACTCTTCCACCAAGTATCAACCTCTGAAGTGCATCGATTGCAGATCCTGCATGCACAACTCCTACCATCCCGACACCAGCTGACCTGAGATCTGAATATGCCTGGAAATCACTGTTTTTCCGGAGTTCGTCATAAACAACATAGTCGGGACGTACAAGCAAAAGAATGTCCGCAGCTTTCTCCATACTGCCATCGAGAGGAGAATACTGCACTATCGCCTCCTCTACCTGTAAATCTCTTGGCTGCTCAAGTGTCTTAACAACATTCCCCTTACTGCTATAGAATTCAGCTAAAGCAGCCGCAAAGGTGCTCTTGCCAGAGCCCGGAGATCCAGAGATTAGAATGCCTTCCGCTCGAGTTTCCAGCCTATTCATTAGCTTCGAGTTGAGATTGTAATCTTGTAAGCACAGCTTTACAATGGGTCGGATGGCTGAAATCTCCATTTTGTCAGCAAAGGGCCTTCGTGCAATTGCTATCCTCATATTCCTGAGTTGTACCACTGCCGCTCCATGTTCTTCTATTTCAATGAATGACTTTCTATCATTCTGTGCTGTTTCAAGGATAGCTTCTCCCAGCACATCCAGTTCCTCGTATGTGAGCAGCCTTTCAGATAGATCCACCAGCTCCCAGTTTCCCGGCTCACCTCTCTTGGCTCGCGGTGGGTTGTTTTCAACGAGATGAACACTCATTGTACGTTCATCGAAGAAGGCTTCTAGTGTAAGAATCTCTTCCGCTAGTTCATCGTCATCATCATACCACTCGTCACTCATCGGTGTCACCACTACGGTCTTGAAGAGTGGCCTGTGCCACTCTATAGTAATTAACCTCACCGTTCTGGTCAACCAGTGCAAAGACCAGCTTTTTTCTGGCGGCCGAGGCAGTTTCAGTTACCATATCAAGGTCATGAAGTGATATTGCATCTCCTTCCTTCAGAACGTAAATCAACTGGTTGGCGGTGGCTGCTCCGGGACGGTTTCCTCGTGCATAGACTCGAAAACCAATACCACCTCCAAATCCCTGACGCACAGCATAGCCTCTGCTTCTCAGGTCCCTAAAGACCAAATAGTTAATCCAGAGATCGGGATACATTCCACGCAGACCATTCACTATGTCTTTGGAACCTATAGGATCACCTGAGGAAGTCTTGACAGTGATTCGTTTCCGTTCAAACAAATGTAGTATTTCTACTGGTTCTAGTTCCAGCCTACCATCGTCAAGACGAGTGCCATAGAATCCATGCTGGAATATCCTATCTGCATCATCTCTTGCAACATACCCCTTCCCATTGGTGAATATGGCATCAGCTGGTTCCTCCTCCTCAAGAGGCTCTTCTTCTATAATGAGGTCCTCTTCCATATCTTCTGGTTCAAGGAAATTCGGAGCTTCACCATTTTCTTCAGACAAGTTGTTCACGTCTAAGCATTCTTCCGGTTTTGGAAGGGTGAAAAGACTTTCGACACGACCTATGGCAAGAACTATAGCGTATTCATTTGTGGAAATGAATGTGACCGACTTGGAATTTCAGGAAGAGCTTGGCGATTTCATTGCAGGTGCAAGTAGGATTGCATTCCTTGGTATTGGCAATGATCTAAGAACTGATGATGGCCTAGGTCTGGTCATAGTTGGTGGTTTGAAACATCTTGAGGGTCCGAGAATCTTGATTGAAAATGTGGGTTCTGTACCCGAAGCCTTTGCAAGCAATCTAACCGAATTTGGTGCCGAGAGAGTCATAATGGTAGATGCGGCTGACATGCTTAAGCCACCGGGCTATGTTGAGCTTATCACTAAGGACCGCATAGGAGGAATCACATTGAGTACCCACAGGATGCCACTGTCGCTTCTGATGCAGTTTCTTGAGGACCGTACAGGAGCTCAGTGTATTGTGTTGGGCGTTCAACCAAAAAGCGTAGAGTTTGGTGAGGGACTAACACCTGAAATTCATACGAAGGCTGAGAAGATTATTAGTACCCTTGAAACCATGCTGAAACAGCATTTGAGAGGAAAAGAAAATGTTCAGGACGATTGAATGGCTGGATGATATCAATGAGGTTAGACTTGTCGATCAGACAAAACTCCCTCTTGAAAAGTCACATATTGTTACTTCCAGTCATGAGCGAATAGCTCAGTCGATTGAGATAATGGAAATCCGTGGGGCTCCTGCTATAGGCGCGGCGGCAGCTATGGGAATGGCATTAGCGGCCATAGAGAGCAAGGCCAATACAAAGAAAGAACTTCTAGAGTATCTTGAGAGGGCAGCAGACACACTGAACACCCGGCCAACAGCAGTCAACCTTACTTGGGCCACAGCTAGGATGTTGACAGTTGCAAAAGAATCAGGCGGTAGTACAGATGCCATAGTCAAGACCTTGATTGAAGAGGCGAAAGAGATCGCAGAGGAGGACGTACGGATGTGCAGAAGTATGGGTGAGAATGCCCTCTCTGTGATAGAACCAGGTTTCACTATTCAGACAATATGCAATGCAGGCTCTCTCGCAACTGTACATCTGGGTACGGTGGGTGCCGTAGTCAGAATAGCCCATGAAAAGTATGATGGCGACATCAAGGTCTACGCAGCAGAAACTCGTCCGAGACAACAGGGTGCCAAAATTACTGTGTTTGAATTTATGGAAGATGGTATTGATACAACACTCATTACAGATGGAATGATTGGCACTGTGTTTAGGGAGGGTCGTGTTGATTGCTGCGTGGTGGGTGCTGACCGAATAGTAAGGACAGGTCATGTCATCAACAAGATTGGTACTTACACCATGGCAATCACTGCAAAACATCACAATATTCCATTCTATTCTGTTGTCCCAATGTCGACAATTGATTGGGTAACTAATGTCGAGGATGTTGTAATAGAAGAACGCGACCCAGATGAGATTCGAATTATCAACGGCGAGTATGTCACAGTTCCTGACGCGAAAGTCTACAATCCAGCATTTGATATCACTCCACCAGAGCTAGTCACAGCAATAATCACGGACAAAGGAGTCGTTCACAATCCCACAGAGGAGAAGATGCTGAAATTGAGAGATTTGTAGCATCAGCATGGGGAAGGTCTTGTGGACATGATCCGACTTGGATATA
>JAHQWZ010000311.1 GCA_029856425.1 Candidatus Thorarchaeota archaeon | reverse complement strand
CTGCTGTCTCACATTCAGCAAGAGTCAGGAGCTCGATATTAGGATGGGAACCCACTTCTGCCATTCTTGGAGTTAGTATACATGAGCTACAGTCCAGTGTCGGAAAGGTCTTGTCCCACTGAGCCATGTGGCCGCCAATGGTGGGTTCTTTCTCAACGAGATAAACTTGATAACCGGCATCTGCTAGGTCCAGAGCCGCAGATATGCCTGCGATGCCAGCCCCTACAATGAGTGTGGATTTCTTTATACGAACCTCGGTTTCCTCGAGGGGCTCTAAGAGCCGGGCCTTCGCCACAGCCATCCGTACTAGGTCTATTGCCTTCTCAGTGGCAGCCTCTGTTTTGTCAGCATGCACCCAGCTAACGTGCTCTCTAATGTTTGCAATCTCCAATAGATAGGGATTTAGTCCCGCCTCTCTCATCATAGAACGAAAGGTGGGTTCATGCATGCGGGGTGAACATGCGGCAATTATGATGCGATTGAGTTTGTGCTGCTTTATTCGATCCTTGAGAATCTCCTGGCCTGGCTTCGAGCAGACATACTGGTAGTCCTCCACATGTTCAACATCAGTAAGGTCCTTGACCGCTTCCAACAGCCTGTCAATATCAACAATCCCTTTTATATTTGAGCCGCAATGGCACAGGAATATCCCGATGCGTGCACGAGTCATCTTGAATGCCTCTGATGGAGACCCCAGACCGTCTCTTGTTGAGCACCCTGCGCCCGGCAACGGCGGCTATTAAGGCATTGTGGAACCGACAATCTCCAATACCATCCAAAGATAGAAATCCCTAATTCAAGATTGGTCATACATGCTTGACTTCTCCATAGCAGGACCAATTGTAGGATTATTCTCGGTGGCGGATGCAGCGCTACATTTGTATCTTGATGTGCAGAAGTCAAGATTTACTGGAGAACGTGTATTCACAGAACCCCGCACCAATATCCCTTCATCAGCACTGGGGGCCGCATCACTTTCCACCATTCTTGCTTTTTGCGTAGTATTTCTAATTCCGGTGACTTGGTCCTATGGTGCTGAAAGCGAATTTATTCTGCTTCTCATCCCTCTCTTTGATCCTGCCGTTTCGGTTTGGTTCCTAGGACTCCTTCTCCTTATCATTGGAATTATTCTGCACGGGTGGGCGAGATTTGTTCGTCGGCAGATGGCGTCATCCTGGTCTATGAGTAATGGGCACGATCTAATCGAAATCGGTCCCTATTCAAGGGTTAGACATCCCTCTTACACTTCCTATTTCTTGAGCTTCGCAGGACTCATCTTAATGCTTCCATCAATGGTTACTTTCGTAATGATTTTGGGCTATCCAGGCTACTACCTTATTTCATTGGAAGAGGAAAGACATCTGATTTTGCACTTTGGGGAGCAATATACGAACTACATGTCACGTACTGGTCGTTTTATACCATCTCTTAGGAGTGCTTCCTCCCACTAGGAGGGCGGATTCTCTGGCTCGATTTGTTGCTCAGCAGAATTCTTCTGAACAAGGGGGAAATCCGGTCTCACTCTATGACCAGCTAAGACGTCCTCAACTCCTGGAAGTGCCATGGCTAAAGCCAAGAGTTCTGTGTAGTAGTAGACTGGAACCTTAAATTCAGTACCGAACGTCTTGTTGACAATTCGTTGGCCAGACTCAAAGGAAATGAAACAGGTTGGGCAAAAAACCACAGCCGCATCCGGCTTGACCATTGTCATGCTATCCAATTTCTCTTTCAAGATGGAGAACGATATCTCGGATGCTTGTCCTCTAATCCCAGCTCCACAACACATCGTCTTGTCCATGTACTCGAGTGGCTCCATCCCCAAAGTTTCGACTAATTTGTCGAGCTTGACTGGAGCTTCTGATGAGTCCACTTGTAGTATCTCCTCCGGTCTCAAGAGGTGGCATCCGGAATGTGTTACAACCCTCATGACTATGGGACTTTCGACCTTCTTCCCGATTTCCTCCAGTCCTATCTTATCATAAAAGAGCTGATGAAGATGAAGCACAGTGGAGGTTCCCTTATACTCCAAGCCAACAGTAGATAGATGTTCATTTGCTTTGCTCTTTCTGTCTGGCTTGGTGTCTAGCTCATGTTTTGCCAAAGAGAGAGATTCATGACAGCCAGCACAGGCAGTGAGAATATCCAGATCCTTCTCCTCGGCAAGCGCGATGTTACGAGCCGCAAAAACAAGCCATGTATCATCAGAGAACGATCTAACTCCGTTTGGCTCAGGACAACAGGTGAATGGTAGGTCTACAAGCTCTATATCAAAATGAGGAGCTACCATTCGGATGGACTTCTCTGCAAAAGGAAGACGATAAGCCATTGTGCAACCTATGAAGAACGCATACTTCATTCAGATGAGCTCTCCTTTGCCAAGTTCTTCTCTAAAATCTCCAAGGCACCAGTTCCTTCGAATAGAGTCTTTATCTGGCCTAGATCTGGTTTGGGTAGCTCTGGCAGACCCAGTTTGTCTCTTTTTCTTTCTACTCCCGTGGTGCCAGGTGCAATAGCTCCTATTGTGAAGAAGGACTCGACGGCTTTGATAACGCTGAAAGGCGCATTTCCTTTAGCAGTAGAGAGGTTCTTTAGTTCAATCAGAATGTCTGCCAGCGAGTCCCCCATTGGACACCTCTGTTCACACATGAGGCAATATGTACAAAGCCATTCGTTGCCTTCTTCGGTCAGTTCGCCTGTTGATACAACTGCGTCAATGGCCAGACGGGGATTGACCCCTGGAGCGACTCTAAAAACTGGACAGGAAGAAGAGCATATACCACACTGGAAGCATGGTTTGGCAGCCTCTCTT
>JAHQWZ010000310.1 GCA_029856425.1 Candidatus Thorarchaeota archaeon | reverse complement strand
ACAATCCTGATGATGCTGCCACAGAAACGATTACGCTCATTGCAATAACGAAGATTATCGTGGTCCATTCGATATGAACGATAAGCTCCTCGAATGTCTCGTCGTTGAACTCTGTGCCAATCCAGAGAATAACGCCAACTAATGCCATGCCCAGAAGAGACATGGCTGTTCTATTCACCTTCTCACTGCTAATTATTGCATACGTGCCAATGAATATGACTAGAATTGCTATGCCTATGTCTTGACCCGTCGCTACCAAAACAATGGAAACTATGGTCATTACAGCAGCGGCAATCGCAGCAACTTCCCCTGGGCCGATTCTCTTCACGGATTGCATCTCGCTGTTTCTGTCTCCTACTATTACTCAATTAGGACACGTAGCAGATGCGTTTTGCATCGTCTTACTCATTAATGTGTCGCAGATAATTGACATCGATTGAAGACTCATCACTAAACCTTTTCTCACGTGTCACAAACCAAACCCTTGATATTGACTATATATTTTCGCCCAACCCTATAAGTTGCCAGAGGAATCGCAACATGACAAATCACATCAAGGCACAGGCGCCTGGCAGTCCAGACCTATCTAGTATGAAGGTCGTTACAGACCAGGCTGAGATAACGGATACATACGCACTTTATCTAGACGACGAGAGCCACTCCTTCGATGGATTTGCTGAGAATATCTACTTCCCCACGTCCGTGAACCAAGTATCTGCAATCCTCAGGGAGGCTTTTGAGAATGGCACCCCGGTCACTATACAAGGCGGGCGTACGGGTCTTACTGGAGGAGCCGTCCCACTTGGCGGGATTATTCTGAACCTGGAAAAAATGACAGAGTTGCTCTACATGGATTATTCAGCTGATTATGGCTTCTATTCAATCGCTGGCCAAGCTGGTGTACTTCTAGAAGACCTGGTAGCCGCAGTGCAAACAAAGAGCCTTGATGCAATCAAGGGAAAAGGAACTACTAACCAACAGAAGGCGCTGGACCAATTTCTGAGCGAATCTGATAGCTTCAGTTTCCCTGTTGATCCCACGGAGATGAGTGCATGGCTAGGGGGAATTGTCGCCTGCAATGCATCTGGTGCTAGGACATTGAAGTTCGGTGCTGTGCGTGATTGGGTATTTAGAATTCAGGTTGTTCTGATGAATGGGGACATCTTGGACATCGAGCGTGGCAGGGTCTTTGCTAAAGATGGGAAGTTTGAGATAGTCCTCAGCGATGGAAATGTCGTCAAGGTCCAGGTCCCATCCTACAAGATGCCTGAAACCAAAAATGCTGCTGGTCTGTTTGCCAAGAGTGACATGGATCTCATCGATCTCTTCATCGGTTCGGAGGGTATCTTGGGCGTGATAACTGAGGTAGAACTTGGACTAAACAAGATGCCCGATGAGATGATGACGGTGATGGCCTTCTTCAAGAGCGAGGAGGACGCAGTAAACTTCGTTTATGATATCCGTGCTTCAGACTCTCCTGTTCCCATGAACTTCTTGGAGTATTTTGATCCTAATGCACTTGAGATGATCAAGGAAAAGGCGGCATCGTCAGGCATCACCGTTCCTGCACTGGGTGATGACACAAAGGCCATTGTGTTCTTCGAGTTTTCATATACTGATGAAACCATGGAAGATATGGTGATGGGGCTTGAAGAAATCCTGAACAAGCACAACACCTCTTCCGAATCAAGCTGGGCTGGAATGGATCGCTCAGAGCTTCAGAAGATGAAGACAGTCCGTCACTTTGTGCCTGAAACTGTCAATGCGACAATTGCCATGAGGAAAGCTCAGTACCACAAGGTTCACAAAATTGGTACTGATATGGCAGTGCCTGATGAGGCTCTACGTGATTATTTAAAGTTCTACAGAGAAACCCTTGAGGCTCAAGGAATGGAGTTTGTAATTTTCGGACATATTGGAAATAACCATCTCCATGTCAATATGCTTCCACGCAATAACGAAGAGGTCGATCAGGGTATGGACAACTACATGACCTTCGCTAAACGTGCTGTTGAGCTTGGAGGAACTGTTGCAGCGGAGCATGGCATAGGCAAACTGAAACGTGCATTCCTAGAAGTTATGTATGGAGATGATGGAATCAAAGAGATGCAAGCGGTCAAGAAGGCTCTTGATCCAGAATGGCTGCTAAATCGTGATAATATGATTGCGGTGCCTCCAGAGTTTGCTTAGTTCATTAGCATCTTCACCTGAGCATTCACAAGTTTCATCTTGGAGCAAAGGCTTGGTTCCTCCTCACAGAACCGCCAAATATCCTTCATACCGAAGTCTTTCCAATAATCATCCAGAGCGTCATCCAAGTTGGTGTGGCCTGGGTTGCTACACTCACTTATGCTGACAAGGATGTCACGAGTAAGCTCCTCAAGAGTCGTTTTCCTGAGCTTTACTCTGGCCCAAAAATCACACATCTTGCCTCTGCATGGTCCATGGACCATTACACAATAGGCCATCAAATGTCCGCTCGCTGCTGCAGCGCCACCCGCAGCCCTATCTTAAGCATTGCCATGTGTCGTTCACAAAATAGTGAATTATGGGTGGGCCCAGTCATGCATAGACGGTGCCTATCACGTGGATATATGCATGAAGAACTACTCTCTTCCTTCCTTGCCATATATACAGAACCAGCCACCAGATAGGTTATAGTCCTTGAAGATGTCACAGCCAGGACAGAAACAACCTTTGTCCTTGATTTGGTCCTTTGGCTTTTTCGAAGCTCCTCTGGCACAGAAGAGCATGTTTGGCGGGAGCTTGTTCAGGCCATTAGAGCTGAATGAGGGACATGGTCCGCAGAACTTCCTACATATC
>JAHQWZ010000309.1 GCA_029856425.1 Candidatus Thorarchaeota archaeon | reverse complement strand
GATCCACTCGCGGAGGAATTGGTCTAATCAAGGAACGACGTGCGTCTATTGAAACCGTTAGAGAAGAGTATCCCCGGATACGGATTCTGGAGGGAGCAGAGGTCGACATCAACTCGGACGGTACGATGGCACCAGTTGCAGGCGGACTGGAGCAGTTCGACATAGTTATAGGATCCGTTCACTGGGCCTCAGACTCGAAACATTGGGCTTCCGCAGTCACAAGGGCAGCTGATAGAGAAAGATTCGAAATACTTGGGCATTGGAGCGGCTACCTGTCATCCTATAGAGATGAACATGGATCGATGGTGGCAGATGCACTCGCACGAAATGGGATAGCTGTTGAGATAAGTGCCAGATATGAGCTAAGATTTGAAGAGTTTCTAACAACAGCCAAGAACAAGGGATGCATGTTTACACTTGGAAGTGACTCCCATCACGTATCGGAAATTGGCAGGCTCAGGGATCAAATTCAATTGGCCATTGCTTTGGAACTACCCTTAGCAGAGTTTTGAATGGGCCAGAAGGCTTTTCTCGTGCCATTACATTATCCAATTCAGTGCCCAAGCGGAGAATGTCAGATATGGGTGATGAGAAATTACTATTCCCCTCAGAGGAATGGATACAGAAGTATGTGGAAGTCGTGAACGCAAGTAAAGCCTACGAGGACGCTGCTCACGACTGGGAAGGCGATTTTGTGTTTGAGATAGAAGCAGATGGAGACGTCATCACAGAGAACATTCGATTCTATCTTGATCTCTGGCATGGGAAGTGTAGATCGGCTCACATGGCTGATGAAAGCACCAATGCGGAATTCACCTACTCTGGACCATTGAAGAACTGGAAGCTCTTGTTTGATAAGAAGATAGATCCAATCAAAGGCCTAATGCAGCGAAAGTTCAAGCTTGGAAAAGGCAACGACATGGGCAAGATTATGCGCTATACAAAGGCGGCGATGGAGCTTGTCAATGCCACAACTCAGGTCC
Organism: Candidatus Thorarchaeota archaeon; assembly: GCA_029856425.1. Taxonomy (GTDB): domain Archaea; phylum Asgardarchaeota; class Thorarchaeia; order Thorarchaeales; family Thorarchaeaceae; genus SMTZ1-83. The sequence goes on along the minus strand of JAHQWZ010000309.1, from coordinate 1,842 downwards.
CAACCAAGTTTATCGACGAGTGATTATTCGCCAGAAACCACAGACAGTATGGCGGAGATACTCGCAGGTAGATTTCTAACTTACTTTGCATTCTGCATCATAATCGCATTGATAACTTTCATAGCTATAATCTTCGGCGGGCGCCGTATACCAATGTGGCCGCCCTGACTCTCTGCAAATGACAGACTTAAATCGAGGAATAAGTTCTCACTTGATTCATGGCATCTCTACATACAGAGATTTGTGACGTTCTCGGAATCAAGCACCCCATTCTGCAAGGGGGAATGGGTCCCTACAAGACTGAGGATCTCGCTATCGCTGTCACCAATGCTGGAGCTCTAGGCGTAATCAGCTGCATTGGAATGGCTGCGACTCTATTGCCAGATGCAGCGCCCATTGATGCAGTCAGGCTTTTTGGCACAGACCCACCGCCCATCATCCTTCAGAAATCAATCGAAGCAGTGACTAAAGGAACCAAAGGATCAAGAGGGGTGTTTGGGGTGAACATCCCAGTTGCATCAGAATTTCTCCTTGCATCTGAGATGTTTGCACGAGGCGTTGTGGAGGCGATGGAGAGCGATTCTGATATTGAACGCTCACTACGTGTTGTTGTCACATCTGCCGGCAATCCAACTCCATGGGCACAACTGAAAAAACAGGGGCTCATATGGGCGCATGTTGTCCCATCGGTGTATCATGCCAAGAAGGCGGAAAAGGCAGGTACAGACGTCATTGTGGCCTCAGGTCATGAGGGGGGAGCGCACGTGTCATGGGACCCTGTTCATTCAATGGTCTTAGTCCCAGCTGTGGCAAAGGCTGTAAAGACTCCTGTTGTAGCCGCAGGAGGTTTCTGTGACGGAAACACATTAGCGGCAGCGCTTTGTCTAGGAGCAAAGGGAGTTCAGATGGGAACGCGATTCATTGCAACCAAAGAGAGTGACTTTGAACCAATCTGGAAGCAGGCAATAATTGAGAGAGAAGAACGTCAGACTCTGGTGGGAAGAGGGTTGTTTGGACCAATGCGTTTTATTCGAAACAAGAGGGCTGAGAGTATAGTGAAACAGACTTTGGAGGATGTCCCCCGATTCTATCTTGGAGAACCTCTTGACTCCAATGAGGCAATTCTGAAGCTGGAACGAGATGGTTTTGAGGACTTGATAGACGCCAAAGCGGATACTGCTTTGATGTTCGGAGGAGAGGCTGTGGGAAGGATAGAGGACTTGCCCACTGTTCGGCAGCTTATTGATGAGATAATTTCAGATGCAGCCAAGATCATCCAATCTCTGCCAAATCAAGTAATCACAAAATAGCGCATCACAAATAAGAGGGCGTTCATAGTGTTTGCATGCACTGGGTTTGATGAATAGGTCATTCTAGAACTATTAGAGCAGAGGTAGAGGAAGATGTCATGGGAATTCACTATTCCGCCAAAGATTGCTTTTGGTGAGGACTCTATAGAGGTTCTTGAAACGATTAAGGGTGAGAGTGCTTTCATTATCACTGATGAGATGATTAATAATCTTGGATATCCTGATAGAATAGCGAAAATCCTCACTGAAAACCGATTCAATGTTGCCATCTGGGATTGCGCTAAGCCAGATCCGAAGGTTTCAACTGTCAAGGATGCAGCTGAGGCAATACGTGCATTCGAGGCAGATACTATCATCGCTATAGGTGGCGGTAGCGTGATGGACACTGCCAAGGCTGCATGGGTACTCTACGAGAGGCCCGACATAGATCTAGCAGCCCTCAACCCGTTTGATGAGCTTGGTCTACGCGCGAAGGCCAAATTGATCTGTATCCCAACCACAGCAGGCACTGGGTCCGAGGTGACAAAGGCAG
>JAHQWZ010000015.1 GCA_029856425.1 Candidatus Thorarchaeota archaeon | reverse complement strand
CATCGGTCCAATTCTACATAGATGCTATGCGAATTTACCTTGGTCTTTATGAAGGCAGTATCTCAATGGAGGATGCAGTCCATGCCTCTGAGATGCTGAAGGAAAATCCTGAGTTCATCAAGTATCCAATCAACCCTACGATAATCCCTCTCAACGAAACCTTCAAGGACAAGATGTTGTCAAATCTGCAGACCCTCAAGAAATTCAATCTCCTAACAAAAGACTCCGTCAAATCGGCCTACAGTTTTGCATTGTTATCTCCAACCACTCCTCTCAGTACTATCGATTTCAAGCTATTGCAGATTCTCGAAAGGGACCCACTTAGTACCCTCGTGGACGCAGCTGCCGAAATCGGAGTTACACCGCGAACAGTGGCAAGGTCCATCGAACGGCTTGAAAAGAACTTCGTTTATAGAGTAAGTGCCTTAATGGATATGACGGCGTTTGGAGCCCAACCCTTCGTCCTATTTTTCACACTTGCAGAAGGCGTTGAGTGGAATATGGTTGAGGATGGCTTTGCTCTCTATCCATTTACAAAGAGCATCCTCAAGACATCCATGGCAGACTTAGGCTATGTTTCATTTTTGGTACCTGGTCCTACTGACAATCTAATCACCTTCAAGGAATACATCAATGACATCAGTGCAATTCTATTCCAGTATTCCAATCTTCACGTTCAGGAAGGGATCGGTGCTAATACCAATCTTTCACTGTTGAAGGACAATGTATGGAGTATTCCTGAAACTGTCACTCGGATTGCTCAAGACGATTCTGAAGAAGTCGATAGACCGATCAAGGTTTTGAGATGTAAAGGATGGCTTCCAGGTCTTACGGAAGATGACTTCAAAATAATATCGTATTATAGGAATGCTCTCCGAGAACCTCCTAGGGTTCTTGTTGATCGCTTTCGGATGCAAGGAATGGATGTTGATGCGCGACAGGTTTCACAATCAATTCGTAAGTCATTCGATCGAGAATTGATTCATCCATTTACTGACTTCAGAGGTATTGGTCTGTCAACCAATTTCTGCTTTGAAATCATATGTGATGAAGTCTGGCGCGATAAAATTCTAAGAGCGGCCGTCACACTCCCTGCTCTCAATTACTACTTATCACAGCTGGGCATTATTATATGGGCTCAGGTACCCGGGGATCAACAAGTGGAGTACTACCAACTCTTTCGTGCACTTGAACCTCTCAAGGGAGTCAAATCAGTCAATCCCATTATGACTATCAATCTCAAAGGCTCAAGATCCGAACTTGATATGATTAAAGACTGGAAGTTTGGATTGAGTGGCTGGTCTGTGGATAAGCGGCAACTCAGTCTAGAAGGCCACTTTGACGTGTAATCTTCCCCACGAAAGAAGGCTAATTAGTTCCTATCTCCTACTGCTTATTTCTTTGAAGATTTCCTCAGTTGCCTCTCTCCAATTGCCAGAGAATGGAGGTCCGAGGACAACCTCAGTGAGCCCAATCTCAGCAAGCAAGTCGAATCTATCCACCATATGCTCCTTGCTTCCACTGATTGAGAACATATCAATCAGTTCTTGGTCAACATGTGGCATACCCTCGTCAGGTCCGGATTTCGCCACAGCCGCCCTTAATTTGTGCAATCTCTCCTTGTCCACATCAAGCATGTCAATGACTTGCTGAGGCATGTCAGCTACAACAAGTGCTACAACACGCTTTGCCAGGTTCTCTTTCCCGCCCTTGAAGGTGGGGATTGTAGGCAACCATGCAACCTTCTCTATTCTGTTTCCTCTTCTCCCTGAATTCTTAGCGGACCTATCAATTCTCTGAACTGCATCTCTCAAGTAGTCAATTGGACCCGAGAGTACTGCTCCATCCGCAACTTCTCCAACAAGCTCCAGCATCTTTGGTCCTCGCACACCCAAAAAGATTGGAATATCAACACCCGACTTCAGTTCCAAGCTATAATCGTCCAAACTCATTAGCTCGCTCTCTACAGTTACAGACTCTCCAGTCCAGAGTTTCTTGAGAGTATCAACGAACTTCCGTAGCTCTGTCACTGGCTTCCTTACTATGATTCCCAGCTTCTTGAGATCCTGAATTCCTCCTATGCCCGTTCCAAAGACGAATCTTCCTTTTCCAGTGCTTTGCATACTTGCAGCTGCGCGGGCTATGGTTGTGATCTTATGGACGGTGATAGGGATTATTCCCGTTCCCACACGTGCCTTAGGAGCATTGAGGAGTGCAGCAGTTGTGAGCACATAGACATCTTGCCCCAAATCGATGTCCTCTCCTACCCAAATACCATCAATTCCCAGTCTTACAGCATTTTTGGCAATCCAGTCAGTTGCTGTGACTCTCATATTGGTGGTTATACCGACGCTAGCTCTATACATCTTCGCTCACCTCAGCATCTCAACCATCCATTACATATTTCTGTAGTGAGTACTATCCACGAACGAACTGAAATGCGAATCGCTTGGGGAATTACCGGGAGCGGCGACCTGATTCAAGAGGCTGTAGACTTGATGATCAACCTCCAAAAGGAGCACGATGTCAGAATTGACATCTTTGTTTCAAAGGCTGGACGCCAGGTGCTGAATTGGTACAGACTTTGGAAACCACTCAATGAGCGCTTTAATGTCAAGGTAGAAGTCGATTCAAATGTGCCATTCATAGCAGGGCCTCTTCAGATGGGCAAGTGGGACATCCTTATTGTTGCACCTCTTACTGCCAACTCAGCAGCTAAGATTGCTTATGGAATCGAGGACACACTCCTAACAAATGCGGTTGCCCAATGTGCCAAGGGGAAAACTCCTATAGTCCTCCTACCGGTTGACCAAACTCCAGGAGAGATCGAAACTGTTGCGCCTAATGGAATGAAGTTCAAGATACGAGCCCGGCAGGTAGATCTCGATAACGTAGCTAGGCTACGTGAGATGGAGGGCATAACCGTTGTGGCAACTCTCGATGAGATTGCTGAGAGAATAACGTCCGTGCCTGGATGAGCGAGGGGAGGAAATGGGAGAAGCTCCGCTTCTCAATGGTAAGCGACTCGGACTTGTCAGGCAAGCGATTATCGATTGGTTTGACAGATATGGTCGCGACTTTCCTTGGCGTCATGGTAGCGAACCATTCCAGATTCTGGTGGCTGAGATGCTTTTGAGACGGACCACCGCAACAGCTGTGTCCAGAATATATACTGAGTTCATTAATCGATTTGATAGCTTAGAACGGTTGGCAAGAGCCCGTCAATCAACGATTGAACGCTCCTTAAGCACTGTGGGGCTTCAATCAGTCAGAGCACAACAATTGCAGCAGATGGCAAAGATGGTGCTCAAAGAATATGATGGAATAATTCCAGAGAACCTTGCGGCTCTTGAATCTCTTTCTGGAGTTGGTAGATATGCCGCTGCAGCTGTTATGAACTTCGCATTCGGTTTTCCTGAAGCAATGGTGGATGGGAATGTGGTCCACCTCATGAACCGAGTTTTCTCCCTAGGAGTAAAAGGGCCTACAGACAATACAATCTGGGATTTCATGAGAAAATTTGGAGGTCCACAGGACAAGCGATTATACTGGGGGATAATTGATCTTGTTACTATCGTCTGCTTGAGAAGGGTTCCATTTTGTCATGAATGTCCCTTGTCAAAGTATTGCGATTTCTATGCTTCCAACCCCAAATGATATTGGAGGGTACATGCATCACGCTGATTGTCATAAAGATATGAACTGCAAATAATTCGAGCTGTTGTTGAAATGACAAATGAAGCCTCCTATCCTCTGCCAGATGGACTTGAGTTTGGCATCGTGGAATCCGACGATGAACTTGAAGAGCTGATAAAATTCAATTCGTCAATTCATGAGCCTCATGATGGCGAGGAACTAAGACGAATCATCGACCTGCTTCCAGATTTTAGTAGGGAGATGAATTACTACGTCCGTGACCTCGACAAGGGATTCTTTGTTTCATCCCTAAATGCCATTCCCAGCGTATGGAGCTATGCAGGCATTCCCTTGCGAAACCTTGAGCTTGGCTATGTTGGTACATTACCTGAGTATCGCAAGCGGGGACTCGTGAGAGCACTCTATCGGGAATTCTTCGAGAAAGAACTGAGTCGCGGTAAATACGAGATTTCGACAATACAAGGAATTCCCTATTACTACCGCCAATTTGGGTATGATTTCATAATTCCCGCCTGGCGTTCAGTTTTTCTAAGGACAAATCAAGTGCCAGATGTTCCTTCAGAGATAAAGCCAGCTTGGATGCGTCTATCAGTTCATCCTGCTACAAAATCCGATCTCGACTCAATCATTCGTCTCTATAACGAGATGAGAAGTCGTACACTCATTTCTACAGTCCGGGAAAGAAGCCTGTGGCTGATTCAGGAACAGCAGCGTCGAGAGTACGAAAATGAGTTCATAACTTATGTTTTGAAACGCGGAAAAGAAGTTGAGGGATATTTCCGGTTGATTGCAAGAGAGAGCACTAATGACCCAGGAAATGGATTCCTAGATGTGAGAGAGAGCAGTATCCGGACATATGATGGTGTAAGACGTATACTGCAGTTTCTGAAGGAAAAATGCAAGGAGAAAGGCCTCAATCTAATCGCACTTTCAGGCTCAATAAATTCAAACCTCTCTCAAATTGGCCTTGATCTGGGAGGCAACTTGAGTCGTGGATGGAAGCATCAATTAAGAATCCCCGACATGATTAGGTTTCTAAAACGAATTCGTCCTGTGCTTGAGAAACGTCTTCGAAAGACTATGTTTGAGAAACTCACCAAAGAAGTGACAATCAATACATACAGACACTGCTATGTGCTTTGTTTTCAAGAAGGCAAGATACAGCAAATCAAGAATCTTGGAATTCATGAGAATGGCAAACACTTGAGCTTCAGAGCACCGCCTAACGACTTTGCGAAACTGCTTCTTGGTCAGTATTCAATTGATGAGCTCAGTAACCAGAACATCGACTTTCTTGTAGCGGGGCCTATTAAGTCACTTATCGCAACACTGTTTCCAAAACAGGAGAGCTTCATAGGATACTATCACTGTTGAGGTGAAGCTTTCTAATCCAAGTCTGGAATATCAATCTCAACATTGAACTGAGAACCGCATGGACAAGCAGCTGGAATCTGAAACTTGTCGGGAGTGTCAATACTTAGCTTCGCTCCTTGAACCGCCGCTCGGTCTATCATAGCTTGCATATTGGTTGTCATATATTTAGCAAAGCTCTTGACCAAATCGGGAATTGATATGTCATTGATCCAGTAAACAAAATGAGTGCAGTTTGGATTTGGACAACTACTCACCATGACTCTTGTTCCATCTCCGCATGACTCACACTTGAGGTCCCTGTGATGATAATCGGGTGCTGTTGGACTGGGGAGATTCAGAGTGTTACTAGCACCGCATCGGTAACAATAGTATTCGAATTTCACGCTCTCAGACATTGTCGGTCACTCTACGCCTGATGCCCTCACTAAGAAAAGCGTATCTATGGTCAACGTTGCAAAGATTGGTTTCTATAGGGCCTAATAAGGTTGAATTTTGGGATAGTTCTGAGGAAGTGAATATAATTGCAGGTCACAAGACCAAGAATGAATATGATGTCGCTTCTTTTGGTGTTTCTTAACGAGAACTTTGATTCCAAACTTACGCCATGCAACGAATGCCGCACTATGCTTCCCCGATTTGGCCGGGTGTTCAATATAGGTGACAAATGGGTATGCGCTGACTGTATCATTGGCAGAATGCTTTGTACATAGTTAATCTGAGCCCACTCTCCTGACAATCACTTAGCCTAAAAGTGAAAAGCAGGTTATACATCAAATAATGAGTGTTAGGTGAGCTGTTTGAAGCGTAGAATACAACCGCATCTTAGAGTAGGCGAAGGAGATGTTGAGAAGGTAGTACTAATCGCAGGGAATCCAGACAGAATCCCCGTGATGGCTTCTAAGATGAAAGACCCCGAAGAGGTGGCACGTTATCGAGGATTTGTCACCTATCGTGCATATACTCCGAAGGGAGTCGCTGTCACAATGTCCGGTACTGGAATAGGGACTCCTTCCACGCATATCTGTGTTGAAGAACTATCCAGGCTTGGTCCTGAAGTGATAATTAGAATCGGCTCATGTGGTGGGATTGAGCCCTCGGTGAAAACTGGAGATGTCGTCGTGCCAACTGGTGCGATTCGCGATGAGCGAACAGGGCTTAACTATGCACCAATGGAATACCCTGCAGTGGCTTCTCCAAAATGGGCGATTGCTTTGTATGAAGAGATATCCGAGCTGCTGCCTGCCGATCGAGTCCATCAAGGCATATGTTGGACAAGTGACGTATACTATGTGAGTCCCGAGAAGAATCCACTAGACATGTGGACTCGAGCCAAAGTGAAGTGTGTTGAAATGGAGAGTTCCTTCCTCTTCGTATTTGCCACAACTCAGGGTATCGAAGCTGCCTCCATATTAGCCTGTGATGGTAACCTTCATGGAGCCCAGAAAGTCGAGCAAACTGACGAGTCCGAAGAGTCAGGTGAACAGGACCCTCTTCTGGTTGAGGCCGTAGAGAAAGAGATAGAAGCCACCATTAGCGCCATAGACAGATTCTATGGCTGAAGTAGTACCTATAATCGACATACTGGCTATTGCACACTTTTTTAGTGCACCGAGTTGATACTTTCCCTGCCATGCAGGAAACTTGGGTCGCAGAGAATAGCCCTACTGGAACTAATCCAACTATCACCCTGAGGAGCTTTGAGAAAGTAAGCAACCCCAAATCAATCCACGGAATATACCCCTATCGTGGAAAGATGTCCGCTATTGATGCGGCTCATGTCATAAGTCAGCTCAGTTCCACTGACAACCTCTTGGACCCTTTCTGCGGCACTGGTACAATTGTCTATGAGGCGCAGGCCAGAGGAATGAAAGCCATTGGAGTTGACAACAACCCAATTGCCTGTGCAGTGGCACGTGGCAAGACTGAACCTGTCTATGTGGATGCAACAATCCATCATCTAGAATCAGCAGTAGAGGAGGCACAGAATTCAAAGTCATACCCCTCTATGCCAACTGGCCCCGCATGCTACTTTCATCCTGACACTGCAAATCAGATTATGAGTATGCTACATGTTTCTGAAGATTTCTCTGCTTTTGAAACGTCAGTCCTTTACGGTTCCATCTGCGTTGCAGCTCGCGCATGTAATGGTTGGATTTGGACATCAACATCCGTTGGAAGACTCAATCCTCCTCTTCGTCAAGTAGACTTCTACAAGATATTGATGCGGAAAGCACGCAAACATATCGTATACGTCAGAGGTCGACCTCAAGCGGCAATCCACCAATACGACACCAGGAGAATCTTCGATGTGATTCCTCCGAAGTCTATTGATGTCGTCTACAGTAGTCCTCCCTACTTTGATGCACTCGACTATACTGGATACTACACTAAGATTGTCCTTGAGGTTCTGGGAGTGGATCGTGGAACAGTGCGGGATGGCCTCATTCAAAGATACTCGACTTACAGAGATGACATGATGAAAGCCATGAAGGCGATTGACAGAGTGGTCAAAGAAGATGCTATCATCATATTTGTCGTTGGCGACAGAATGGTTCACAGGAAACTGATTCGTGGGTCAGAGTTCTTCACAAAGATTGCGCCATGGGGTGAACCATATACTGTTGAGAGATCATACACGAATACTCCCAGCAAGATGTGGGACAAAATCAATAATACGCAAAGAAAGGAGCAGGTAATTGTCTGGGACCTGGGTCGGAGCCGATGACGCCATGACAAAGCACCTAGTTGTCATTGGAAACAGTCGAAGAATGGACCATGTGAAGGATGAATCCGTCCACTTGGTTGTGACTTCACCACCATACTGGCGGCTAAAGGACTATGGCAAGAATGTGGAGATTGGGCTAGGTTCAGCTTCCTATGAGGAGTATCTCTCTGAGATTTGTTCGGTTTTCGAGGAATGCACGAAGAAACTAGTCCCAGATGGCAAGCTAATCATAAACATCATGCCGATATTTCTAACAGGAAAGAACTCGAAGTTTAATCGAAGGGTTACAAAAGCCGTTATTACTGATCTAGAGAGATTCATGAATTCGCTGGGCAACATGTTCTTTCACTCTTTATTCATCTGGGACAAAAGGAAGGCGGCACGATTCAGTTCGTGGGGGTCCTATCCCTATCCTCCAAACATCCTGGCATCTTATCCCTACGAGTGGATTATTGTCTTCTCAAAGGAGGGGAAACGTTCCCCAGTTATCAACGAAATCAAAGAAGCATCAGTAATCAGTCATGAGGAGTTTACCGATTGGGCTCAGAATTCAATATGGGATTTCCAACCCGCCTCAGCTAAGCATGAGGGGCATCCGGCTCCTTTTCCTGAAGAACTCCCACGCAGATGCATTCGACTCTACTCGTTTGTAGGTGACACAGTTCTTGATCCTTTCGCGGGAACCGGAACTACGCTGGCGGCTGCGAGGAAGCTCAGTCGCAATTCCATCGGCTATGAGATCAATCCAGAATACGAACCACTAATCCGTACCAAACTCGGAATCGGCATTGATTGGAGTGATGATGCAGTATTCGAAGTTGTGATGCGGAGCACTAAATCTAAATGAGGACCTATGGTAGTCCACATAGCTCAGGTCAGTAACGGACTAGGATGAAGCTAGAAGCAGGAGGTACCTCGAAAGTTTGTCTTATGATGTACTAGTCGTAGGAGCCGGCCCTGCAGGCTCTATTACTGCATATGACTGTGCCAAGGCTGGTCTCAGGACTCTTCTCCTTGAAAAGTCGAAACATCCTCGAGAGAAGCCATGCGGTGGCGCGGTTATGTATAGAGGACTCCATATCCTGCGAGGTAAGTTGCCCGCTAGTCTTGTTGAACGGCGTATTAATGGTCTTAGATTCCTTTTTCCGAATGGTGACGCAGTCGAATTTTCCTCAAAAAAGCTGATTGGAATAACAGTATTCAGAGAGCTTTTCGATGAGTTCCTGGCAAAAAGGGCGGCGGATGCTGGCGTTGAGTTAAGAGAGATGACAAAGGTCAAACATGCATACACTGGATCTAATGGAGCGGCTGTTCATACTGATGATGGTCAGGAAATCAAGGCTCGATTTCTTGTTGGTGCAGACGGTGTGAACTCTGTTGTAGCAAAATCACTTGGTCTAAGACCTCCTAGAAAAAACCTACATCGTGTGGGTCTTGGGATGGAAAGCGACTTCTATGTTGGCGAAGAAGGAGTCATGAAATCTACAAATGGTAATCCATCTATTCTTGAAATAGTCCCGGTTGATGGTCGTGTGGCATATGGTTGGGTGTTCCCAAAAGGCGAACACCTCTGTATCGGAATCGCCGGGGCGGCTGCACATATGTATCCACTTCGTCCAGCGTTTGACTCTTTTGTGAGGAAAACCGAGAAACGACTTGGAGTCCCACTCAAATTGGAAAAACGTCGAGTTCACTTTCTTGGTGCTGATGGCATTTCAAGCAAAAACGTCAGAGACCATGTTCTTCTTGTTGGAGATGCTGCAGGCTTTGTGGATCCAATGATGGGTGAGGGCATTGCTTATGCCATGAAGTCAGGAGTCCATGCAGCAGATGTAATTACCAGGGCTGCAGAATTAGGTCGTTATGATGAACACTACCTTGAGCAATATCATCGACTCTGTAGGAAGGAGTTTGGAGCAAACTTTGCAGTGGCTGAGTGGGCTGGACTCAGGGGAACATCATTTGCCGAAACCGTGCTCAAGATGGCGGCTTCGTACCATAGGGCTTCCGATATTATGGTTAAAATTGCAAGAGGCGAAATAGGCTACTCAGCTATACCATATGAAATAGTCAAGAGCCTGCCAAGAGAGCTTCCGAAAGTAATTCAATATGTGGTACGTTCGAGAGTGAATAATTCTCCCCGAAAAGGTTCTTAGGACCGTGAAGTCTGTTGGGCACTAGATGGTGAAACAATGAGAGTGACCTGGGCCATGCTGCTGCTTCTAATCATTCCTCTATCGAGTAGGACTGCATTACAAATTGACTACGTGGCTGAATTTAATGGGCCCTCTGCCATGTTCCATCTTGTGACTCAATGTGATTTTGGACCTAGACCACCAGGATCCGACAATTTGTCCCTGTGCAGGCAGTATATTGTTGATACTCTGGAGGGGCATGGTTGGGACACAATGTTGCAGAACTTCACTTACGAGGATGTATCGTGTGCCAACGTCATTGCATGGTATGGTCCCTCAAGGAATGCCACAATGCTTCTAGGTGCACATTACGATACACGCCCTCGTGCAGACAATGATCCTGATCCCACAAATCAGAGCAGGCCTGTCTTGGGTGCTAATGATGGTGCTAGCGGGACAGCAGTACTTCTCGAAATGGCTCGTGTTCTACCTATTGATGTCAGAGATGATGTGGAACTCATTTTCTTTGACGCAGAGGACTCAGGCGGTATCAGTGGATGGAATTGGATAGTGGGTTCAACATACTATGTCGAACAGCTGAGCTCTGACCAAATCTCCTCGATATGCTCCATGATTCTTCTTGATATGGTAGGGGATAGCGAACTTCGACTTCAACGAGAAACTTACTCCACTAGATCTCTCCAAGATATGTTATGGTCGTTAGCTGCTGACATGGGCTATAGTGACATATTCCAAAATTCATTGGGAGCAGCTATTCTCGATGACCATCACCCCTTCTTAGAGGCTCAAATTCCAGCCTTGGATATTATCCATCATAACCCCTTTCCCTCAACTTGGCATACAGCTGGTGACACTCCAGAGAGATGCAGTGATGAAAGCCTGCACATTGTAGGAGAGGTGGTCGAAACCTTTCTTGTGACCCAAAGCGGAATGAATACCACCTTCCCTTCCGCCTTTCCAGTCTTCTATTACGTTCTGGTCCTGGGAGTTATAGGAGTTGCATCTCTCTTGGTATATACTCGGTTGAAGAAAGGATGATGTTACACACCTTTTAGAGTCAGCAATGGAATAGACCATTGAAAATCCTCCTCAGGGTGAACATAGCTTCACGAGACTTGGACAAAGTTGGACAGGGGCTTAAATATTCAGACTCCGAACAACATTCCGAGGGTGACCTGACACAATGATGCCCTCCCGGAGTCGAGCCCAGTGCCGTTTCCTGGGCGGACAGCACTTCGGTGTCCAAGATTGTCCAACTTACAATGAACGGTGAATAAGGTTGAAGAAAAGCGTTCTTTTCAGGCCTACCGGAACAGAAATTGCCCCGCTGACCTGCATTGCAGTGGACCCCAGAGGAAAGCGGGTCGTCTGTGGCACAATGGATGCGCAAATCATTATTCTTGATTCGAAGTCTGGTAACCTACAGAGAGCGTTGAAGGGGCATGAGGCCGCAGTTTCTGCCATTTCCTTCATTGATGGAGGAAGAGGATTAGTATCAGCAAGCTGGGACTGTACCACACGAAGATGGACTTCGACTGGCCCCGCCAAGGATATTCCTGTCCTTCGACACAATTCTGAAGTAAAGGCTCTTGCCGTTGGAACAGAGAAAGCCAGAGGAGCTGCAGGGTCACGAGATGGTGAAGTGAAGGTGTTCTATTCTAGCAGCATGAAGAACTATCGGAACATTCAGGCCCACAGGACCGACGTTTCAGGTCTAGCATTCATACGTGATGGATCTGTACTGGTGACAGCATCTTGGGATGGAGAATGCAAGCTCTTTGACCTCAGTAGCTTTGAATTGTTAGAAAGACTCACCAAGCAGAAGGAACGAATAAGGTCAATCGCAGTGGCAAACGACAGTTCTCAAGTGTTCTTGGGGCTGCAAAGTGGCACCATTCTTTCGATAGATCCTAGCAATCCAAAGGATACCATCGAGATGAAAGGGCATTCGGATATTGTGACTTCCCTTGCAATTGACCCGTCTGACAGATTCCTCGTTTCAGGAAGCTGGGATAGGTCTGTTAGATTGTGGTTGATTAAAACACGAAAGGTGAAGCATCAGGATCGCTTACTCACTGGCATATCCTCTCTAGGCTGGAATCATAAAGGGTCCGGATTCTATACGACTGACTACTCTGGTGCATTGACATATTGGGAGCTTGATGAGTGAACACATCAACCCTCTACACGTATATCGATGTCCATGTATCCCGCTTTGTTCCAGGTCAGTCTGACTCTATCATAAGCTGTTTTTCCCTTAACAAGTGACTGGAGTTCGTCAACCAGCCGATTCCGACTTCTCTTGTCGAATGGTATAGGCACCCTCTCTCTATCAGCAGTCTGAAACTGCAAGGCTATCTCGTCAACTGACACAATTGGCTGAGAGAAAATCACTCTCCCAGATTTAAAAACAGGCATCCTATCCCTCATGCTCCTGACTGTCTGAGCTAGTCTGCGATGTTCTCTTACAACTCCCCATGCTGTCTTGACAACATCCTTGACATATTGTGGCCTTCGATCAAACTGAGTGGCTATGTCCTCCTGAAGAAGATCGAAAGTCTTCTTCCCTGACGGGACATGGTCTTTTCGGATTGCTCTAATGACAAAGTTCACTGCTTTCATATATCTCTCGAATTCAAGGTCAATCTTGTCTTGTTTCTCATGACTCAATGTGACACTGGTTAGTTTCAGGATCTTGTATTTACGCTCAGATGTCATTTCCATGCAATTCGGATGAAATGCTTCTCACCTAATCAATCTAACCGGAACTGTCGTTTCAGAGACGCTGGGCAATGAACCTGGCTTCTCCAATACTTCGCTGAACCGCTTTGGTTGTGAATTCGAACGCACCATAACGCACTAGGATGTTCTCGTAGAACACTGGCTCATTCTCCTTGAGCTCCTGAACAAAGCTTGTCTGGTCGACTTCAAACTTTCCTGCGATGGCCAATAATACCCTGCCTATGTTGTCCACCGCCTGTCTCATCTCGAGTACGGCGAGCTCGTAGTCCCCTGAGAGGGCGCAATTCATAGCGCCATGATATTCTCGTTGCGCTCTTGCCAAGAGCTCCGCTGCATACTCATCCACCATTCCTTCTCCAAAGCGGCTTTCTGCTATTCCAATCCATTCCTCAAGTTCTCCCAGAGTCTCCACGAGCTCCTCCTCTTCCATGCCCTTTAGTTTGAAGGTCCGGAGAAAGAGCGGGTACGCCAATGGGTCCAAGAGACGAATCTCCGTAAGTACCTCTGATGGTTTCAAAATTGAGAAATAGTTGTTCTTCATCACGACGACTCTGCCAAGATCGAAGAGCCCATTGCGCAAGTCATGGATTGCACTTATCGTATCCCCTGCTAGGTCGGATTTTGTTGCATTATTTAATGCCAGCAATGCTCGATCTTTCACGTTATCAATTGCTTCTTCAGACCATACAAAGTCTGAGGCACGCTTTTGCCAATTCTTCAACGAGCCATCTTTATCATGAACGACCTTCGCGTTTCTTAGTATTGCGACAACTTGCGCAATACGGAATGCATCGCTAGTCTTCCCCTCAAGAACTTCATCCATTTTTGATGGTGTAATAAATGTCATGTCAACACGTATGCCTTTATGTTCGGCCATGAGCGGTGCCGGTGATTCTACATCATCCCAGATGACGCCAATGTTGAGGTCCGAGTTGTTGGTGATTGTGCCTCGTGCAAATGAACCATAGACAAAAATGCCTTTCACGCTGTCGTGCTTCTTCCACTCGTCCACTGTATCCTTTAGTGCTGTGTTGAACTTCTTTTGTAGGTCGAACACGACATATCCACCTCATAGCGTATACCGTATCAGTCTATGTGCTCATTTGCATAGGCTTGTCAATAAAGATATCTAGTGGAACCCTTCGCCCGAGCGAAATAATAGGAAGAGATGTGACAGACAATCGGAGCTGCAGTCAGTGACCCGACTAGATGGACGTGCAAATGAGGCACTCAGACCAGTAGAGATTGTTCGAAACTATCTAAAATATCCTGAAGGTTCAGTGCTGATTAGTGCAGGCGAAACCAAAGTAATATGCACAGCTACTGTGGAAGATGGAGTTCCAGGTTGGCTTAATAATCAAGGCCAGGGATGGGTCACCGCTGAATATGCTATGCTCCCAAGGGCAACAGAAGACCGCACTCAACGAAATAAGATGAGCGGCAGGGGTGCCGAGATACAGAGACTCATTGGAAGGTCACTGAGAACAGCCGTCGATATGAAGCAGCTTGGTGAGAACACTATCAGGATAGACTGTGATGTGATTCAGGCAGATGGTGGCACAAGAACCGCATCTATAACGGGGGCCTATGTAGCTCTCTGTGATGCCCTTCAATATATGATTGACATGGACATGATTCAAGAAGCTCCAATACTTGGTCATGTTGCTGCAGTGAGTGTGGGCGTTGTGCAGGGTGAACTCCTTCTTGACCTCTGCTATATGGAGGATGCCCAGGCAGATGTTGATATGAACATAGTAATGCGCGATGATGAGTTCGTTGAGGTACAAGGGACAGGCGAGGGTGCAACCTTCGTGAGGGGCGACCTCGACAAACTGCTTGACCTTGCATCCCAAGGCATTCGAGAACTGATAGAATTCCAGAAGAAGGCACTCTCTGCTAAGACATAGGTCTCTGGGCATGAAATATGGACCTATATCACTGACACTATACAACAGACGCAGGTTGAGCTGAGTCTATCTTCTCTTTATGAGTATCAATGCAACGATGACGACAACCGCCCCGCTTGCGCCAACTATCATTGGAATCGGAATGTCTGGTGCAGTAACAGGTCCTGGAGTAGTTGGTGGAGTAGTCACAGGAGTGGTTCCTGTCGTTGTTGATGAAGTCGTACATTCTGTATGATGGTAGACAAGAGTCCAATCCACAGTTTGAACTGCATCGTTTACTCCATCTGTTGCGGAGTGTAATTCAGACATGCCATGCAGTACATACTGACTTGTATAGCTAATCCTGGCGTCATACGTCCAACTGGATGCTGACCCTCCTCCGTACGCTGAGATTATGAGATGATTATCAACTGCTTCCAAGGGAATTCAAAAGCTAATAGAGTTTCAAAGGAACGCGCACTCTTCCTGAATGTCAGCTCAGATAGCTACCAACAACTACTCCCAAATCTGGTATATCTCATCAAGTTCTTCCATCGTGATGAAGAGCTTTCCAACGTAGAACTCTTCGATTTCTTCTTCTATCCACCATGACTCATCTCTCTCGGGGTCTGTCCAAGGAGTGACCAATTCTGGGGCTCGGATGCGGCACACAATGAATAGTCCTACAGCAATTTGAATCGGAATTGGACCAAAATATGGGTGAAAGCCTGTTCCAAACGCCATAGCGGGATCGAACAGGAATCCGATGAGGGTCCAGGTTGCTCCCTGAAAGAACATAGCAAGGATAGGTACAATGAATGCAGCAAATGCCCATCTAAGAACACTGTCTTTGCTAGTTCTGTCCTGGTAGTACCTCACGACTTTCAGAGCAAAGATGACATTGCATAAGCTGAGAGGAAGCGTGGTCCAGAGGAGAGCTGGATTGTAGACTACATAATTATGAAGCCCTGCTTTGCCAGCATATAGGCCAAATGCCCAGAAGAGGGAGTATAGAATATTTGTTTCAGGGTATGGAAAAGGGTAGCCAAGCGCCCACCAACTAGGCAAAATACCATACGGTGTCAATAGCGTGAAAAGGCCCATTATTGCGGCTACGACTCCTGGACTTATACCGTAGAGATCGTTGTAGATAGCATCGTTAGTCATCGCAGCCAAGCCGCCCTCATTCCCAATCTGAAGATGATATCTATAATAAATTAGTTCACAGGATAAAGCATGTACTAAAAATGGCACACGAGACTGTGCATCGGGCGTAAGCTTTATCTTGGAT
>JAHQWZ010000308.1 GCA_029856425.1 Candidatus Thorarchaeota archaeon | reverse complement strand
TTGTTATAGTGGTGCTTGTCTTTTCTGGTTCAACACCAACGGTGACTTCGTCCGAGACTGAGTTGCCGCCCAAATCGAACACATCAATGCGGTACAAGTATGTGTCTGCCATAAGACCGTCTATGGAGACTATTATGGTGAAGGAGGCCTCATTCCAATCGAACTCTCCCATTAATACATCATCGCGATGGATTTCAAATGATGAAGGGTTGATATCAAATATTGTCCATTCAATCGTCTTGCCCGTTTCGCCTTCCTTGTATGTCACGTCTGCAGGACTCACAATCTCAGGGCATACTGTGTCCTGTACAGCAACTATGAAAGTTGCAGAGCAATAGTTGTTTGATGGATCATATGCTCGGACTTCGAGTGGATATGATCCGATTCCTAATGCAACCTTGTTCGTAATGAGTCCAAATTCATTCACATCGAAATACTCAGTATTGTCTATCGAATAATAGGCAATTCCATTCGAATCCGATGCCTCTACATCAATTGCGAAGTCATTGCCGCATTCTATGATTTGGTCCGATGGCTCCACTGTCCATTCCGGTGCTAGTATGTCAGGTTGAGATCCAATGGGATATCTGTCCACGCTTTCTCTGTCACCAGAAATCGGATATACTCCCACACCGTTGTAGTCATCCCAGTCATTCCCTAAGCTCACATCGTCATCCCACAGGTTTGAACAAGTTGCAGTAGAATCGCCTATCTCATCCGCTGCGTTCCCTCCCTCGTTCGTGCCAACAACATTTCCGAATAGAATGCATGAATTGGAGTCATAGAGATATATTCCCAATCCACTATTGTCAGTGATTTCGTTGTAGGTAATGGTGCAATCAAACGAAGCAAAGAAACAGAGTGCGAAATGATTTGTGTCGGTGACTACATTGTTCTCTAGTTGAACGAATGTAGAAGACCCGATTCGAATTCCGGTTTTAGCAGAATTGACAGTGTTGGCTACGATACTGAGGGAGTCTGAATTATGTATTGATATACCATAGAATGCGCTGGAAATACTAGAATCCTTGACTTGGCAATTAATGACTCTCTGGAGATGTATTGCTCTTCTAGTATCAATTATTTCGCAGTTCTCAATTCTAATCTGTTCCGAGTTCTGAACCCAGATTCCTCGACTCATTCCTTCTATTCTACAGTTCTCAATGATCCCATTCTCAACGTTCTTGATATGAATTGCAGTTCCAGCAGTTCTTTTGCGTGTGCTTTCAAACACACAGTCCCTAATGGTGAAGTGGGCAGTTGTGCCCTTAATCCTAATACCGTATCTATATGATTCGAAACGGAGTCCCTCGATGATGTAAGGGTTCTCTTCAGTTCCATCTCCAGGAAATTCGTATTTCTCTGTGAAATCATCATTGGAATGAATGTAGATTTCAGATCCTTGGTGGCAGTCTGGTGATAGGCCTTCCCCTCCAGTCTGCATGGCAGAGGCTGCAACCGCGTCCTGTATTGGACTGGAATTTACCAATATTGGCAGCACGAGTACTACCAGAAATAGACTGGCGACTAAAAGAAACCTTCTGCGGAAGAACCGATTCCTCATCATATGACTCCCTACCTGGGACCAAGCCTATCTTAGCATCAAATACTGCTTGGTATGCTTAGATATACTTGATTATTTGCTCATAAACTTCATAGTAAATCTCTCCTATATGAAAAACCGTCATGAGCCACCAATAAATCGACAGCGCTGACAGAATAACAGCAGGTCTTTTCATCAGCTGTGCCAATAAATCAAACGCGGCCTCTGAAGCAGAATGCTGGTTCAAAACTCCAATGATTACCTACTTCTCATAGAAGTACTTGCCATTCTTGTAGATTACTTCATCACCCGAGATGACCTCGCCATCTTTCATGGATTTTATCATATCTACATGAACAGCACTCTCATTAGTGCCATTACAGTCTTTGTAGGCTCTCCCCAGTGCGCAGTGAACAGTGTCACCTATCTTCTCGTCGAAGAGCATGTTCAAGGTATACTGCTGAATTCCGCGGTTTGTGCCGATGGCCATCTCGCCCAGTTTCTTTGAACCCTCGTCGATCTCTATGATTGCCTTCAGAGTAGCCTCCTCCTTCTCTGCTGAGAAGTCCACGACATCACCCCTCTCGAATGTAAGCCGTACTCCCTCTATGACTTTCCCCTGTTGGAGGAATGGGATATCGAAGTAGATTTTGCCCTCCACAGTATCCTCGACAGGAGCTGTAAACACTTCTCCAGAGGGCATGTTGTGTTTGCCATCAGATGCTATCCAAATGCGCCCCTCAGTTGAAGCATACAGGTCTGTTTCTGATCCCACAAATCTTATGTCACTATGGCTCTCAAGATGCTCTTTCATTAAGTACATGTTCTTTGATTCGGACTCCCAGTCAATAAGAGTGGCTCCGTAGACAAAATCCTTGTACTCTTCCATACTCATGTTTGCCTGCTGTGCTAGAGTAAGGCATGGATGGACGGTCACGCACCATTTCTTAGTCAAGTATAATGCCGAGATCTCTTGCTGGGTTACGCTATTCAGCATAATGCGATTGGCATCAACACCAGCCAACGCCTTGGTGTTCATGGGCGACCGTGCCGCTATGATGACATCAAGGCTTTCTACAAGCGCCTTAAGATGCTTCGGAAAAATCCGCAGCGTTTCGTCACTTGCCCCATCATAAAAAGCCCTTGAGGCTTCTTCGCTATCGAAGAGGGTGATCACTCTTCCACCTGCTCTCGCCACTTCTTTATTCAGAGCAATTACTAGGTCGTGGGAAAGAGGACTGCCCATAATTCCAACCATTTCACCAGGCTGAATATCCGTGCTCCATTTT
>JAHQWZ010000307.1 GCA_029856425.1 Candidatus Thorarchaeota archaeon | reverse complement strand
CACTATTTTCACCTATAGTGGACTCTACTTTCGTGCAGGGAACAGATTCCATAGTCTTCAAGGCGGGCCTGAGAGACATGCTTGATAACGTGATGGATGGTGGTTCTGTATCAGTTCTCATACATGATTCGTTCTTTGTTCTGACTGACCATAACAATGGAACATATACGAGAGAAGTATCAACTGCGGGTTGGGCTGCCGGGAACTATAACTACACCCTGACGTTCAGTCACACTTACCTGGCACAGGAAACCACAGTAAGGGGCAAAGTGGAGGTTCTTGCGGAGCTCGAGTTTGATGTGGAGTTCTTGCCAGAAACACCCCAACAAGGAGACCTGCTTAACATCACTATTGATGTGACTGATAAATATGGCAACCCAGTTTCGAATCTGAATATTATAGTTACATTCCAGCACATTACCAAGCAGGCTGTAGAGACCTCTACAAGCGGAACTTACTTCGTTAGTTATGTTGTGGCATCTCAAGGGTATGGCAATGAAGAGATAGTAATCGAAGCAGAAGGAATTATGTGTGTCACATTTACAGCGCAAGTACTAGCGATAGTCCCAGTTATCGTGGCTGTTCCTCAAATTGCATTGACTCTTGATTCATTTGGTCCGCTATTCATAATCTCGTTTCTAATCAGTTTCGTTGGACTACTCATATACTTTAGAATCTCATCTGGTCTATCAATCACAAGGGGATCACAGGAGAACCTCCTAAGGGGACTGCAGAAGCTAGACTACCTATACATGGCAGTCGTAGGTCTCGCCGGTCTTACTATCTTCCACTCATATGTGTCTGCAGGAGCAGGCGACTATGGCTTGGCGGTTGCTGAGAGCATCTTGGTGCTTGGGATCTCACTAATACTGTATGGAATCTGGTTGTACAGAGATGCATCATCATCAATCCTCGCTACTCAGAGTATAAGCAGAAGAAGGATGGTTTTAGGACTGTGGCACTTGATATTTGTGCCAATTGTCATCATACAGATATTCGATTGGGGTCAGAATATTGAGTGGCTGAAGTTCTATGTTCTGGATAACGTCTTTCACTTAGGAGAAATTCGTGTTCCAACTATAATGATGACGATATTTGCTGCTTACATATCCTCAATTGTGATAGTTGTGGTGAATCTCTATAGAGAGATAAGAAAGGGACTCTCTCGAATCAATGAGATGGCTGTCCTAGGAACGCCGCCAATAGTCGTCGAGCAAGAGTGTGTGGATCTTGTGGAGAACTTGAGTTCATCCATACGGATGAAGTTCTTCATGTTCCTCGTTGTTTTGGCTGGAACTACTGTTCTCACCATGGACTTTCTAAGGAGTTACTCCTTGGGCGTCATTGTACTATTGCCGGTGGTGTTCTTGCTAGTGATTCCGTATGCATCCTCAAAGATGGCAAGAGGTCTATCAAGAGCATCAGGAGCAATGAAGGATAGGAGAAAGGATGACCGGTCTATCACCGAGATTGCTGATGAAAGCACAGAGATATCACCATCATCTATTGTTGAAGAATATGGAGTCTCCGAGGCAGTTGAAGACCTCACTGTGGAGGAGGATAGAGTCAAAGAGCCTGTAGCTAGACCCAAGACAAGCTTGACAAAAGCTGAGATTATTGACTTGCTACCCGACGAGCTGAAGGAGCTTATGGGAATAGAAGAGCTCAAGAAGCTCTCCAAGACGCAGCTTGAGGACCTTCTACCGCTGGATGAAGAAGATATCTAACCTACGGGAGCAGGCGACTGCCTTTTGATGAGGCTAGCATCCTAAGGAGCATCGGATTCGACATGGCACTCAACTCCATAATAATCATACGTAAGTTACGATTTGTAGGCATGATAACATGTTCTTCGTCAATTCAGAAACCTAAAAAGCATTCATCAGTTCAATTAGAGATTGAAACTCTGCAGGGACAAGGTGCAGCTCTATTCTGAGTAGTATCTTCATGCCAAACAATATCCACAGTGTTTCAGTTTGGGAGCTGAATTGATGAGATACAATCTGCGATTAGCTGAGGCATTCGCTCTGGCATTGTTTTTGGGATCGTTCTTTGCTCTTAGTTTGGGAATGGTTTCAAACTCTGAAGCAGAACTATATCGGGGAGCTAATGATGCGCAAGCAGTTACTGCTGCCGAAACGGACACTTGGGACATGAGACCCCTTTGTGCCTGGAGAACGCGTGATGTCTGTGCACCGCTTGTAGAGATGACTATTCCAAATGGTGGCGAGGTGTTTAGAGGAACCGAATTAATCACATGGGACGCTATTCCCTTCAATGGTGAACCGCTCAATCAAGACCTCTATTATGGTGCAGATGGTGGTGCAGAGTGGATTATCATAGCAGTAGGATTGAGGGAAACCAGTTTCCACTGGGATACTACTGATATTCCTGATGGCGAAAATTATCTCATCAGAGTGGTTGTACATGGGGAAGTGACTGGTGGACAGGACCAATCTGACGGAGTGTTCACTGTAGACAATTCAGGTGACGTGAGTCCACTATCAAATCCCATTAAGCCCGAATTGATGTATACCATTTCTGCAGTTGTAGGAATTTTCTTAGTTTTAGCTGTCTTGATTGTTAGAAGAATATGAATTTGGTAGAAGACGCGAAGCATAATGGATGAGCTTAGCTGGCATATTATCTCTTGTTTTGGCCTCTATTAGACAATCATCAGTTGCAAAATAGAAATCCATCGATTTCTCTTGCGACCCTTTTCTGACAGTATAAGTCGATGCCTATTTATGAGGGTGCCTTCCAGCGTGGTATCGCTTTAGACAAAACACCACTCAGTCACTTGACTGAGAATGGAGGATTATCTGGTGAGTTACAATAAAATCACAG
>JAHQWZ010000014.1 GCA_029856425.1 Candidatus Thorarchaeota archaeon | reverse complement strand
CGGTCCCATTACCTTCTACTACAACTGTATATTCTCCTGGAGATCCAGTAGTGCTAGTCCAGTTCATCTGAACATTTCCGCTTGAGGATGTAATCGTATTTGATTGTATTATTGGGTCAAATGTGGAATTGAGGAGGGTAACTGTTACCGGGCGGTTCCCATATGGAATAGATTGGTTATGCGTACTTGTGACTTTGAACTCGATTGTAGTATTTGTGTTGAATTCGATGCTCAATAGTGATAATGGCACGACGCTGAGATGGCCTCTTGTTATATTCACGACTATCGTGTCGCCCCCACCCTGTGAATAGGAATCGTAGATCTCAACATTGAAGATTACAAAGGCCTGTGAGCCAATTGGTCCTGGCGAAGTGTCTTCTGGCATGATAGTGTAGTATGAATTGAAGTAACGCACATCATTTGAGGACGGAATATAATAGCTATTTGAAAATGTAGGACCCTGGTCGGTCACTACTGCAAATGATACATAACACCATCCATCTTCGCTGAAATCCGCAATCAACTTAGCCACCATGTTTATTGTCTCACCTACTTCATACACCAGCTTGTCAGTTTCGAAGTAGTGAAATTCAAAATAGAAAGCAGAAACAGGTGTGACCAGACAAAGTGCAATACATGTGCAGACAATAACAGCTGCTAGTGTCCTTTGGCTCAAATGACGCACCAAAACTCGGTTCGTATGTTGCCTAAAAAACAGCACACGAATAGAACGACAACTTTAATTCAAGACTTACTGCCAACCAAGCGCCGAAGAGAAGGAGTGTCCTGATTTATGGTAGTCCGGCTAAAGAATGCCACAGTTGAATCCATTGAAGATACTGAAACAAAGAGGCTGAAAGTTGTCAAGCTAAATGCCAAGGAGGAGGGGGCTCGGATTTCATTGGAACTTCCGGAGGTCCTATGTGCTGCAATGAGTCCAAGAGACAAGGTCACAGTCATAATCGATACTAAACCAATCACACGAGGAGAAAGTGCCAGACTTTATGCAGAGGGTAAGGTTTTTCGAATAAGGGATGATGATGGAGTTGAGGTAACTAGTACGGTGGGTGGACTAAGAATGACTCTTGATATTAGCAGTCCTACTGCTGCTCAAAGAAAGACCTTTGATTCCGACAGATTCTTAATAGCCATTATTTGAAAGAGCATTTCAATATTCGCCCAGAATAGTTTCGGGTATCTCTTTCTCAGTCCGGACCGTTAGTACTCATTGTAAGGAATTAGTAATCTACTCTATCGAACAACATGTCCTGAAGAACGTACTGAAACCCTCCTGAAATCTAGTTAGGACTGCAGACCTATGTTAGTTTGGGTGTGGTCTTTGATTGATGAAACATTCGAGGCTATTCAAAACGAGTCTTGGTCTTGCCCTGACTGTTCAGGTCTATTGACAGCGAACCAGGGCTATGTAGTATGTGTAGAATGTGGTTTGGTGATTTCTAGAGAATACGTGTCACCCACATATCAAATGGGTGAAAAGATATCTGACAATGCACCTGAAGCAAGTGTATACGTTTCTCTTGGCAATCGTATGCATATTGTTGATGGACTGGGGAGCTATATTGGCTTCCATAAGGATAGATACTTTCAGGATGCACATGGTCAGACTCTCACAGCACGGTCTCAAAAGAAATTCAAGCGGCTTAAGATGATCTACAGCACACGAATACGGATTGGCAGAAACGAAGCAAAATATAGAGCTCTCAGAACACTTAATCATGTTTCAAAGTTGCTTATGCTAAACGAACAAGTCCGTGATCGCACAGCCTATCTCTACAAGAAAATATCCTCTGAATCTTCAGAGAAAATTAACAACAACATCCTGCTTGTAGCTGTATGTCTTCTAATGGCTGTGAGAGAGTTCAAGGATGGAGCGCCAATAACCTTGGACGAGATAGCTAATACCTTCGAAAAATGTGGACATCGTGTAAACGTCAGGGCTATTGTGAGAGAGGCGCTGAAACTCAAATCACTAACAGGTGTTGCTCCTGAGATTCGTCGTCCAGAGGACTATGTACCAAGAGTCCTGTCTATGTTGATGAACAGTAAAAAGGTGCTCAAGAAGGTGACATCTCGTGGATGGAGTCCAAAGATGTATGAGAATGCTCTCAGAGACAAAATCCTTGAGATTCTTGATATGATACCGGCCTCTAGAAGAGGAGGACGAAATCCATACATATTCACTGTATCTGCGGCTTACGCAAGCGATCGTCTAATTGCAGATAATCATGGAAAACGGTCTGTGCTTACTCAGAAGCTCACTTCGGAAGCTACTGAAGTCGCCGAGTACAGCATTCGAGATCACTTTGGAATGATGAAAAAAATGATTGCTTTGGCTTATCCAGCATAGAAAAGCAATGTAGCAGATTCGGCTTCAATCGTACTCCTGAAGGTGATGATTAGGAAATGCAGGAAGATAAGATAAGAGTGATTAGATGTCCAGACACGAGGTGCGTAGAGTGTTCTGAACTGGCCGCCCAAGATTGCTCGGAACTCTCCATACCACCAAGAAAGGGGACAATGGCGAAAGTAATTATTTTGGAAGCTTCTAGGAGCTTTCTTCATCTTGGAGGAATGTCAGGCTGCACCCCGACTAGACCGCCATGGAAAGGAGAAGGGTGGGAATCGGTTTACATTGGCAATCAAGAAAAGTTCCCGGACACGGACTGCTGTCCTGTAGATATCTACTTGGTTGGGCCGTATCTTTCGCTTTACTTCTCAATGACAAGTGGAAATGAGATCTTTCACAGGTCGTATCCACTAGTGAGAACTTCGCTCGAGTATGGATTGCTGCAGAAACTAAGTGAATCAATTGAAAGTGAACTTCAGGAAAAGCCAGTAATAAGGACCAGTATTTCTGAACGACTTCAGCAGATATCGGACAATGTTTGCAAGGACATCTTGAGGTCGTTACCCGAGATAAATGAAGTGACACGTGAAAGAATATCTAGACTCGTGGCAAACAGAACAACTGTTCTAAATCCAATTCTTCCAATTCTGTTAGATGATGATGTGGAAGAGGTATATGTGGACCGTCCAAAAAAGCCCGTCTATTTTGACCACTGTAGGTTAGGAAGATGCATTTCAGAATACGAACTTCGTAAGGATGATATTCCTCGTTTCACAACACTCCTTAGGGCAGAAAGTAACCTTCATCTCGATAGGAAGAATCCTTCTCTCAAAACGGACTTGAATCTATTTGATATGAACCTACGAATTTCCGCCAGCTTGCCACCACTCAGTCCGGATGGTTTGCACCTGGAAATTCGGCGGGCTCGGAAGAAACCATTCACAATTCTCGACTTAGTATGCAATGACACGTTAACAACTGAAGCTGCAGCTGCGCTTCTTCTAGCATTGGGTTTTAGGTTCAACATAACAGTAACAGGAGGGCCTGGAACTGGCAAAACTACTCTATTGAATGCGCTTGACTTGGATAGTCCCAAAAATTGGAGAAAAATCTACATTGAAGATGCAGTAGAAAGCAGAGTCCTTCAGAATCATCATCAAGTTCGCTTCAAGGTCGACCCTTTTGATGAGATAGATGGCAGCTTTGACAAATCCGCAGAGATTGTTAAGACTCTCCATAGATCACCGGATTATCTTATTCTTGGTGAGATTCAAACCGCGGAACATAGTCAAGCACTTTTCCAAGCTATTGCCGCTGGACTTCGTGCAATGCAGACCTGTCATAGCTACTCTGCAGCTAGTCTCGTTTCTCGTTGGATCACAGGACATGGAATTGATAAATCAAGTATGGCAATGATGGACTTGATTGTGACAATGGTGCGCCCGGTACCTGGAGAATCTACTAGGCGTGTCAGTGAAATTGTTGAAGTGCGGCGCACTGTTACGGAAGGGGTTCTGAAGTTTACTGGACTTAATACAGTCTACGACTATCATTCATCTCATAATTTGAAATGGGCACCTGATGGCGCGTATCTCTCGTACGCACGAGAAATTGGACATGAGAACCATTTTCAAGCTTATAATGCATTAGTTGATTTCTTGACTCATAAACTAGAAACTTCAGTGGAAACTGGATATGATTTGGGAAAAGAAATTTGGTCACAAGTACCTCCATTGTGATTTACAGGAACTTGGATTCTTTCCTGATCTTTCACTCAATATGAGGGCAGTTAAAATACCATACTATAGACAGGTAATCAGGTGGAAATTTATGCATGGCCCGATAAGAGATGAACAGGGTGGACCTTTAGTTGAAGAGAGTCTCTTACTTGGCATTGCTGTGGTTACTGTATCAATAGTCATTGCTGTGATACTGCAGGCAACAGGTTGGGCACAGGATGTAGTAGCTGGGCTTTTTCAGATTCTTGAAGACAGTTGGAGTAGCTTAACGAGTTTGTTTCCATAATGATTTAGTGACAGTGGCAGGTTTTAAACCAAGATTTGGGAAACCCTTATTTGCAGTCTGGAGTGAGCACAACCGCTCCGGACTGGTGCGCCCTAGCTCCGGTAGATGCTTCATGAAACCATGATGCAGCCGTATGTAGTCCGGCCCAGCATGAGGGACTCTCGATCCCTCGACCCGGGTTCAAATCCCGGCCGGAGCACCAGATTCTATTGTCATCCCACCAAACGTCTTCTCAATAGGATTGGCATGCTAGCAAGAGAAACTGACACTCCTAGGCTGAGTACAATAATCGGGATTCCCACTCCTTGAGAAGCCATTGCTTCTGTTTTGGAAATGGTGATGATGTGATACCCTGTAGAAGAATGTATGAATGCGGAGTCCTCTGTTTCATAATAGAGGTTATAGGCGCCTGATGCTAAGGGAATGCGGAGTCCGATTTCGACTATGCCAAACTCTTGACTGACTGCAAAGCTTCTGTAATTTAGCCATTCATAGTGTAGCTTCACACTTTCTAAGGGAGTGCCATTTAATGCTATGATAGACAATCGAACTGCAATTTCTTGAATGGCTGTAGAAACGGAATAGCCAACAAGTTTCACACTCACTGGTATTATCCTGCTAACAATAATTTCGTATTCTAAACCTATCGGCAGCTCGTAATCCAATATGCTACCGTTGTAACTAATGATCAATAAGTAAGAACCCTCCATTGATGGAAGTCCGAATGTTTCCTCTGCAACACCATTGTTGTTTGTTACGGAACTAGTCACTAGATAGTCTTCAATTTGCCATTCAATTAGTCGGTCTGGCATCTGAATTCCACTTGCATTGAGCTGAATTTGGAATGTCACATCCTGGGAAGGCGAGGCATAGCCAAGTATGCTCTGATAAAGCATGAAAATACGTGGTTTGCACCAAACTGTCACTGAGATTATTCTTGTTGTGTTTGTCAGAAAAGAGTTCTCTGAAGCCATAATCCGCAGATTTCTGGGCCCAAGAGAACCAGTGAAGGCAATGTGAGAGATAGCAGTAGTCTGTCCAGGAGAAAAGGAGATTAAATGTGACTCTTGAGTGAGTTCATCGAATATCGTAATGACGGCATTTGGAATCGGTCTCTGGAAGAGGTCATGGAGTACTACTTGGACTTCGGTTTCAGCTCCTGTTTGAACAGACTCGGGAAACTCGACATGAATTATTGCAGGACTTATCACGACTAGCTCAAGTTCAAGGTATGAAGATGCATAACGAAAGGATCCTGCATATTCTATCTTTAGAGTGTGCGTTCCGAGTAGATACCGGGAGTCAATTTCCAGAGTCAGATTAACTAGACCATTTCCGTCACTTACAGGTGCATCTATCAGGCTTTCATCGACAAATGCGAGAAGTGATGCATTAGAATGGTTTTCACCTTCGGCCTGAATTACCATCTGCATGGAGAAGGAATTATTCAAATGAACCTCGGAGTCGTAGGAGCCCTGAATTTCAAGAGAGGTTGTAATGCGATGAACATTAACTGATATAAGACTCGCTGAACCGTGAAGAAAGCGTATTAAGTCCTGTTCAAATGTCACTCTTAATGTGTTTTCACCAATTATACACCACGAAATATTACAGTTTATGATAAAAGTTGCATAGCCGCTGGCATTAGTTGAACCAGCTGATAGAAGAGTACTATCGCTATACACAGCTATTGAAGCACCAACAATGGAAACATTATGATCATCTACAACCCTAGCTGCTAGAGTAATCTCGTCCTCTGGATGAATTGCATACTCATCAACTTGGACCTCAATAAATGTTTGAGAAACAACGATAACAGATGACCATTGATAAGAAGGAGATAGAGAAAGAGATGTATTACCTTCGAAAGTCACATTTAGTAAGGATATACCTAAGGGATGATTAATCGAAACATTCCATTGCACTGTTGCATAGCCATTAGAGTCTGTTATTGCAGAACCTATGAAAACATCCTGAGTCTGATCATAGAAAAGAAGACACTGGTTCATTACAGGATCTCCAAAGGTGCCGTTCTGAAGGAGTCTTGCAGTGATAGGTGCCAATTCCCCTCGTATTACGACAGGAATTTCCTCAGCAGATGCAAAGTCTGCAGTTGTGCTAGATATGAAGAGCAGTACTATGAACATTATGACTAATCCGGTGCAGACTCGCTTCAAATACAGTCACCTCATGATGTAGCATTGGGACTATTCTCTGTAATGATTATACAGAAACCTCATGCATAATCAATTCCGAGTTCTCTCATGAGTCTGCATTCTTGTTTTTAATCTCCTATCGGATAGCCAGATTCTGGGGGAGTTCATATGCAATTGTAAATCATCAAGGGTGGACTGTAGTGTCAATATAGACATTCACAGTGTTCTGACTCCAAACGGGTGATGATGCATGTCCAGCCATGTATTGAGCGAGAGAAACCGATTTAGAGTACCACCCAGAAAGAACAATCTGAGATTCTGGAGATGGATTGAGCTGGGGTGGCTATTTGGCATTGCTGTCATGTTGATTTACTTTGTAGTAGTCTACCTACTTCCACTATTAGGACTAATTGGTCCAGTTTCAGTCCCATCCAAGCTAATCATCGAAGTAATAATCTCAATATACCCGGTCCTTATGGGCGGGCTCGTGGCTCGTGGGAAGCTTACTTCCGATGAGATGTTGACAGCTGTCCTAGATAATGACTTAGTATCAATACGCATAGGAAACTATGTGGTTGCAACATGCTGTCTTGAAATCATCTCTGCTCCGGGATCAGTGCTCGTTGCTCGAAACGACCAACCAGAATATGCAACTGCATTCCTTCTAGCTCTTCGTGCAGGAATGGATGAAAAAGTCAGTATGGCATATGAAGTGGGTGTATGTTGTGGTGAGGCATTTCTACGGATTTTTATAACTGGGTCAGGTAGGAATATGGAAGAGATTGGAGGCACTCTTAGGCGTGAGGCAACCCGAACCGAGGCTATTCTGCTCTCCTCTCTTAATAACGTGGAACTGCATCAGCTAAGAGGAGAGAATTTGAGAGATGCTGTTTCTGGAATTCTCGCAATTGACTTAGAAGGTGGTTCAAATCAATCGTCTGAAAAAGTGCATACTGGATTATTACTGATTAATGGAGAACCGCGTGTAGAGCCCAGTCTGGAGAGTTCTCAAATCGGGACGTTCATCTCTACTTCACTTCGTCAGGGATACAATGTGAGTTTCACATGTGTATTTTCAAAGTCCAGGCCTGGACGTGAACAGAGAAAATTGGAGGGGCAATGGAAAACAATACGCGAGAAGGAAAAGAAGAATGAAGACTCCTTGGCAGACCAATCAGAAAAAAGGAAGCTACTGCATGATTATGAGGAGATACGAGGGAATATCGGCTGGTTCGATTCCTCAGTTTCTCTTGCCATAAGAGCAGACAGTCGTGGTCAGCTCTCAAACATTCAAGAAGGTGTATCTGGGATTGTTCATTCAATATGGGGAGGAGAAGGCAAGATCACCCTGAAAAAGAAGGATATTGGAAAGAGTGTGATATACAAGCTCCTTCTTAGACGTCACATTGTACCACAGAAGATTCATGTCAATAGATTGGTGGCTTTCTTGAATACACCAGTTCAGCAATTGCCAGTTATTGCTGCACCCCCTGTACCTACATTTTCCATTCCATCAAAAGAAGTTGTGAATAACGAGCTCATAATCGGAAAAGCTGTCTTTGGAGGCAGCCGTCTGAATGATGTTGGTCTCAGACCTGAATGGCTCCGAGAGCATATCGCAGTGTTGGGGGCCACCGGTACAGGCAAGACTACTCTCGTAAAACATCTCATTGCCGAACTGAGTATAAAGTCGAGTGTTCCTTGGTGGATATTTGATGTAAAGGGATCTGAATACCATGAATTGGTGAACCTATGTGATGAGGTTCTTCTGTTGAGACCTGGGGCAGACCGATCGTTCATAATTGATTTTATAGACCCAGAGATTGATTCTGGTGAAAGGCATGCACATTCAACCTTTAAAATCCTGAAAGAGCTGCTTAACGAGAGAGGGGTATCTTCAGAGCTTTCACCTGCTATGGAGAAACTTCTTCGTGAAGCAGTCTTAGAGGTCGCACGTACGTCGGACAGGGGCAATTCAATTCAATCACTTATTCATACAGTATCAGAACTTGCAGGAAAAGACCGTACTGGTATTATGACCAAGGATGCGCTCCTTAATCGTCTGGAGATACTTTCCCGAGAACCGCTTGGTACTATTCTAAGTGGTGGTCGAGAAGCCATAAGGATTTCAAATCTGATGGACAAACGAGTCATTCTTGATTTGCAGTATGTTGCTAGAACAGGAGGAATGGAAGCAGCTCGTTTACTCTATAATCTCATTGCAAAACGTATCTTTGATTGTGCATTGAGCCGAGGTATAAAACATGGGCTTCATCATCTGGTGGTACTCGAGGAGGCTAGTAATCTTGTGCCTGAGAGTTATACCAGGCATACAGCTGCAGATATCACAACCGGAGAATCTATGGTGATGCTCCAAAGAGCCACTGGACAAGGCGTTATCGTAATATCAACTCGGCCGAATGTGTCTTCAAACATTTTAGCAAACACTGCTACGAAGATTACTTTCCGTCTTCCCTATGATAGCCAAATCGGGGCAAAATTCATGTCCCTTGACGAAAAACAAGAACGCTATTTGAAGACACTAAAACGTGGAAGAGCGCTAATTGTTTTGCCTGGGACGGAACCATTCGAGATTGCCACTTGGCCATTTGAGATAGCATCTATCTCAAAGATGCCAATTGAATCAGTAATTTATGATAGGAATGAGATTAAAACTGAATTGATAGAAAGTCGAGAAGTTTCTCTTGAATACGATATAGCTGTCCAGTCAAAAAGTACCAGCTCATCCAAGCCAGTAGGAGCAGTGTATGACAGACTAGGAGAGCTAGGATCTCATGTTGTGGCCTTTCTTGCCACTAGGAGTATGGGAACTCAGGCTGAAATCCAAGGGATTTTGACATCAATCGATCCTAGGATAGAAAGTGATGACATAAGTGAGGTTATTCGCGACTTGGTTTCCTTGGGAACGATTGAGAGGGAGGCGTTGTCACTTGTGCCTGGCGATTTCATATTTACTCTGCCTGGTAGAGGACTTGATGCAGTACGAACGGCAATAACTGACTATATTATTGAGAAGCTAGGACTGCTTGATATCACATGGGAACGTAATTTGGATGAAGGACCTGATATTATTCTTGATGATAGGGCCCTTCTGATACTCCCTCAGCATCTCAAAGCGTCATCAATGAAAGCAACTCTAACTAAGATTAGGAATTACATGGGCAAATTAGGAAATAATGTCATCGAGCTGATTGTGATTGTCAGAGGAAGTGTTGCAGCAGCTAAGCTTAGAGAAGTCATGGATGAAACAAACGAGTTTGATGCAGTTAGCATAGTTTCAGCATTTCCAAGTTCACTGAATACAATGATTGAAAATTTGGCAGCGGGCACATCAACAAATGTGGACTTGACAACTGACGACGATATGAATAGAAACGAAGAACAAGGAGTCAATCTCATTGGTGCCATGCACGACGTTGGGACTGCAACTAACCGTGCGATACAGATGCGACTATGGTTTCAGCTAATTCAGGATTTCGTGGATCTATCCAATGGTAGAATCGAATGGAATGTCTTGCTAGAGTTCATCGAAACGACAGCTCTACAATCACTCAAGGGTAAAATTACTCCAATGAACGCTGAAGAGGGGAAACGTGCATTGACAGAACTTCTAGCTGATGAGGTCCTGATGGCACTCCGCGTTGGGAATGATTTTGATTTCATTGATTTGAACGAAGGACTCTGGATTGTGAACTCAGGCGAACTGGGAAAACTCAAAGATTCAGCTGTTGATGCTCTGGAAAAAGAGCTACGAAAACAACAGAGTTCGGTTTCCCGCAATCATGGCTATTATGACCTTTGCACAAATGGTGTTTCGTACGTCGTATTCCCAAATCAGCAGCAGCTCAACACGTTACTCCATCTTCAGAATGAAATTGCATGCAGAACATGTAAGTCAGGACGGATTGTCTGTGTGTTGACAGCGGCCGAGTATCTTGAGGATAGTGTAGTTATGCCGGAAAACATCCTTCTTTATGACTTCTCAGAGTATGTTTCCGTGGCTAGTGCAGCAGGGCATTAATCATCTGACTTAGAAGCGGATCATTGTGCATGGTGGAGTTTTTCCGGAAAGCAATGCAGAAAGTCGGCCGGGCACCCCAAGATTGAAGATTGCTATATCGATGTTAAGATTTGCTAGCGTGAAGATATCTACAAGCTTCTTTTTCATCCCGCCCGTGACATCAGTGGCAGATGATGGTCCCGCTTTGCTGAAAACAGAATCAATGTTTGAAGTATCGATTATCTCAATATGAACGGCATCAGGATCGGTCTTGGGATCTTCCTCGAGGACTCCGTCCACATCTGTTCCAATGTAGAGAGAATTGGCTTTCAGTTCCTTTGCAAGATAGACGGCGATTGTATCACCGCTGAGAATTGATGCACCAAGAGATTCATCAAAGCAGACATCTCCATGTGTGATAACAGTGAAACCAGATTGAATTGCCTGCTGGATGAGTGATGTTTGAAAGTTGACAATCCTCTTGTTATTCAGACTCGCCATAAGAAAAGGTGGTAATACTACTGCATGAATTCCGGCTTCATTCAAGGCTTCTTCTACAGCAAGTGAAAGAACAGACATATTGTGACGTATTGAAGGAACTCCTTGGAGTAATTGCTCAGAAGGGGTTGAAAGGACACCAAAGCCATGTTTATGAGCTGCTTGATGCCCATGTGCACCGCCACCCAGGATTACTATGAGCGATTCTCTTGAAATCTTCAGTTCTTGGGCTATACGAAGTAGGTTCTCTTCATTGACCGTGGGTGGGGACGAACCTTTATGAGTTATCACAGATCCTCCCAGTTTCACAATTGTGAGCCTCTTCACGTCCAACACTCATCTCGTTTGGATGGCTTCACACTTATGGACATTGTTATCTTGGATTGCAAGAACACGTGTTCCAAGTCACTACACAAGACAACCTTTTTATCCGAATGAAATTCCGTTGCGTCATCCACCTCGTAGACGAGGCTGAACCTATAATGACCCAGAAAGCACGAATTCGACTGTCAAGTACGAGTACGGAACACTTGGACGGTGTTTGTAATCAAATTAAGCGAATAACTCGTAAGACAGGAGTCCGTATGTCTGGTCCAATTCCACTTCCGACCCGGAGAATGGTTATTCCTACAAGAAAGACTCCCTGTGGACAAGGATCTGAATCATGGGATAAGTGGGAAATGAGGGTTCATAAACGTCTGATTGATATTGATGCAGATGAGCGAGCAATTCGTCAAATAATGCGAGTGCGTATTCCTGACTCTGTCTATATAGAGATTGAACTCACAGGTTAAGCCGCTTATTGTCATCTACACAACCCTTTTTGGTGGATAGTGATTGTTGTGTATCCATAGTGAGCATGAGGACCTTGTAGATGTGCGGTATAATTGGTGTCGTTCAGAAACGTGGTCAAGTGGCCCCATTTCTACACCAGGCATTGAAACGTCTTGAATATCGAGGATACGACTCTGTAGGTGTAACAACTATCGCAAACGATATGTTGTACATGAAGAAAGACAAGGGCAAGATTGAGGAAGTCCATATGAAACTCAATCTTGATGAGATGCCTGGTTCCATTGGAATTGGACATACCCGATGGGCAACTCATGGAATACCATCAATGTACAACTCACATCCGCACTTTGACTGTAACAACAAGATTGCAGTGGTCCATAATGGCGTAATTGACAACTTCCTCGAACTTAGGAAAGAGCTTGCTGGGAAAGGACACAAGTTTGAATCTGAAACTGATACAGAAGTCATTCCTCATATGATTGAAGATTACATGGCTGATGGCATGAATCTTACTGAAGCTATCACAGAAATTACCAAGAGAATTGAAGGTACGTATGCCATAGTTGCCATGACGACAAGGGAACATGGTAAGATTGTCTGTACACGAGATGGGAACCCTTTGGTACTTGGAAGAAAAGAGGACACCACCTATGTATCATCAGATATCCCTGCGTTCTTACCAATGACTAATGATATGATTCTGCTTCTCGATGGTGAAGTTGCAACACTTACGACGGACGGTGTTGAAATTCGCAAGCTCTCCGACGGAGCTATTGTAAAGAGAGAAACTATTGAGATTAGCTGGACTGCAGACCAAGCACAGAAGGGTGGATTCCCTCATTTCATGTTGAAAGAGATACATGAACAACCAGACGCAATTAGAAATACTCTTCATTTAAGACCTGAAGTGTTACAGAAAGCTGCTCAATTGATTCATGAGAGTAGAAACGTCTACTTCCTGGCAATGGGTACATCCGGTCATGCCGCTATAGCTGGAAAACATATGTTTGCTTCACTAGGTGGAATTTTGCCTAGATTTGAGCTTGCCAGCGAATTTCCTGATACCGTATACAATACCCTATCTGAGAATGATTGTATTGTAGCCATTACTCAATCGGGCGAAACAACAGATACCATAATGGCTGTCAAATATGCCAAAGGGTTTCGTACGAAGGTGATAGCCATCACAAATGTTGTAGGAAGCTCAATAACACGAATTGCCGATCACACTGTAATCACCCAAGCAGGCCCAGAGATTGGAGTTGCAGCCACTAAGACGTTCATGGTTCAGCTCACATCATTAGCCCAAATTGCCTTGGCACTTGGTGAAATGACTGGTGCTTCAAATCAAAAGATCCTGAAAGAGAAAAGAGAGAAACTTGAAGAACTTCCGGAAATTATCTCGGAAGTCATCTCGAGAAATGAAGAACAGGCTAGACGTCTTGCCGGTCTTTTTTATAACCGTCCTAGCCTTTTATTCTTGGGAAGGGGTATCTCTCAGGCCACGGCCGATGAAGGAGCACTCAAACTCAAGGAGATATCCTATAACCATGCTGAAGCTTATTCAGCTGGACAATCGAAGCATGGACCTATAGCACTGGTTCATGATGGATACCCTGTGATTTTTGTTGCTCCAAGGGATGAAACCCGAAACCGGATTATTGGGAATATTATGGAAATGAAAGCAAGAGGGGCTTCAATAATATCAGTTATCGAAAAGGGAGACAAGGAATTGGAGGAACTATCTGACCATTTGTTTATTATTCCCAAAGGAATTGACTCAGAATTCTCAGTTATGCCGTATGTTGTGCCACTCCAGCTCTTCAGTTATTACATGGCTCGAAGAAAGGGATATGACCCTGATAAACCTCGAAATCTAGCTAAATCAGTCACAGTTCTCTGAGGACTTTAAATCCCCATTAATGAGAATATCTAATGTGTGAAACTAATGCCAGCAGATCTACTTAGTCCGTTGGCTGACTTTGCCAGTCTGATAGCCGGGTATTTTGCAGAAATATGGGACTTTCTGATTTTCATAGGTGGAGTTTCAGCAGGGATTGTTGTCCTCGCGGGGGCAATTCTATGGTTCACAGAAGTAAACTCAAAGCGTGGTAAGGGTTTGGTGATGAGTGGAGTCCTTCTTGCAATAATCGTACAATACTTTATCACCTATCCTCCCGTCTTTGGAATTGGTTAGAGCTTGATGGGCAATCATAGGAGTTCCTTGATAATCATCCTAAGTGACTCAGCCAGTCGATTAATGTCCTCTATGGTATTGTACGCATGAAGTGATATCTGAACAAGTCCTTCTTCCGAAAACGGTTTGATTAGTGGATGGGCACATACCAAACCGCTTCTGACCGCAATATTAGACTCATCAAGGAAGAGAGCAACCTCATGACAGTTGATTCCGTTTCCATTGCCTATATTGAATCCAAAAATGCTGTTATTCTTGGTAGGATTACCGTATAGAATGAGGTTGTCTATATCACTTAGAGTATCAAATGTGTGGGCTGCGAGTATATCCATATGCTTGAGCTGGCCTTGATTCCTAATTTCTCGAATATAATCCAGTGAAGCGCCAAGACCTGCTATTGCAGGAAGATTCAGGATACCTGATTCGAATTTATCTGGTTGAAGGGCAATCTCAAATGCCCCAGCCTCAACATTGGCCACTGCAGACCCACCGAGTACACCAGGTTGATGTATTTCTCCGAGATCTTTTCGAATCCACTGTAGTGCCAGACCTGGAGGAGCCATCAAACCGATATTAGCTGAACAAACTGCTATGTCAGCTTGTAGGGATGAAAGGGTGGCATCTGTAACCCCCATAGATCTTGTTGCATCAGTTAGGAGCACAGTTTCGTGCTCTTTGCAGATTTGGGCCACTTCTTGAAGCGGATTCCTCACACCAGCCCCCACAGTTACATGACTTACCGCAACAATCCCTGTTTCAGCGTCGACAGCTTGGTCAAGATTTGACAAGTCCAAGCTGCCATCAGGAAAAAGTAAAACTGTTTCAACTTGAAGATCAAGTATATGAGCGACTCTCAGGAGTGTGACAAGAATTGAATGTTCTTCACTCTGGGCAATCACAATCTTCTTCCTATTAAGCCCTTTCCAGTTGAACCCGTATGCAAAAGATGCGACTGCAGTTGGGATGGATTTCTGGAAAGAAACTTGTTCCTTTTCAGTGCCCATAAAGTCTGCCAATGACTTGCGAACATCTTCAGTCATTGAGCTGGCATCCACAGCCAGTCTGTAAGCACCCCTTCTCGTGGATGATACTATTGAACTGAGAAAGCTCCGTGTGGCATCAACAGCAACCTTTGGAACTAAGGTAGTACTTGCTGAATCGAGGTATACAAGTTCTGGTTCCACATCATAAACTCCAAAATCTGCTTTGATGTTCATTGTTGCTGTCATAGTCAGTTTGTACACGGAGGTCTCTTTAATTGTTGGCCTTGTGTTCAGAACTTGATGAATTCCTTGAGAACTGTACCTATTGAAGGCTATTTCATTATGACCAATGATGGTCTTTTATTCGAGGTAAAGGGCAATATCCATCCCAGAAACAAGATTATTGCATATCTAAGATATATCCAAGATGATGAGGGAGACCGCCATTTAGAAAGTGGTGTTAAATTTAGAAAAGTGTACAACCTTATTGATCGAAACGAGATTCTTCGTACAAAATATCAACAGTATCTTTGGTTCGATGAGAAACGTGGACGAGAATTTCAGGCAGTCCCTATAGATCGTATCTCATTTGTTTTAAAGCCAGCAGACGGCCTGCGACAGCTTCTCGATATGGGATCACATGTCACAGATTTGCAGAAAGCTTCGTGCAGTCTTGCCGAACTCCTTGTGAATCAGGCTGATTTGGATTGGTCAAACATAGGAATCACAGGGTCTCAACTTGTTGGACTCTCCAGCCAAAAGTCTGACATAGATTTGGTCGTTTATGGGTCAAAATCTGCAAGAAAGATTCACGGTTTGCTTAAGGCCAAATTGGATTCACTCCGGGAAGTAGAACAGTATAATGGTGACCGATTAAAACGTCATGTGAAATTCAGGTGGGAAAAACATGAGCAATGGATGAAAGCGTTACAGATGATTGAAAGTCAGAAAGTCTTCCAAGGATTGTTCAGGTCATATGACTTCTTCATCAGAGCAGTCAAGCTTCCTGAAGAGATGGAT
>JAHQWZ010000306.1 GCA_029856425.1 Candidatus Thorarchaeota archaeon | reverse complement strand
CTTAATGGAAAAGAGGCCGAAGATGATCTTAGAAGGCGGGCGATAGGAGCAGCCTACAGGCCGGATATACACTTTGGGATTGTTTCTGCATTAGCTGAAAAGGCAATGGTATCTGCCTCAATGGATAGTAGTGATGGACTCGGAATCACATTGAACACAATGGCTACCCAGGGCGGTTTAGCGTTTTTCATCGAAGACTTACCCATTGCGGAAGGAGTGACTTACTTCTCAAGAAACCACTCTATACCTGAGTGGAGGATGGTGATGCAGGGCGGAGAGGAATTCATACTGGTCCTCGCGATACCTGAGGCACATTGGGATGATGCATGTAAGATTGCCGGAAAAATGCATGTTCCAATGAAGCAGATAGGCTATGCCTCAGCTGGAGAGGGGGTCTACTATGAAACCTCGGAGGGGCCGCTTGAGATTTCAGCAGCAGGCTATGATAACTTCAGGGAGTGGGAGTGAGCTGGACAGAGTTGTCATTGTTGATGGCTATGTTGACGAACCCACGAACCTAGGAGTGCCCCCATATGTCAGTCCCTATCCCCGATATATTGCAGGTGCTATATGGACCCAGTCTTCGAGGACTGAGGTACTCTATCAGACAATTGATGATGTCCGTAGGCATGCTGACCCTCAAAGCCAATGGTCTAATGCTGATTTGATACTTCTTATCGCTGGAATGATAGTCCCCGGTAAGTATCTTGGAGGAACACCAATTTCTGTGAAAGAAGCCAAACGATTCTTCTCTGATTCTCGACTGGAAGACATTCCAAAGATATTGGTCGGTCCTTGGGCACGTTTTGGTTGCGGAATTGAAGGTGGTCGCCTTGCTCTTAGTTCGGATGTTCTCGTCCCCCCTTTCGATTACATCGCTACTGGGGACCCTGAGGTAGTAACTGCGAGAATAATGGTTGAGGATGGCGATGTGTCATCAGTCGATTTCTCTAGTACAAGAGAAACATTGGAGGAAGTGGAGGAATATGCGAAACGTGGTGCTAGAATACTCACTCAGCATCCTGGATATTCATCAGGTCATATGATCTGTGAGATTGAAACCTACCGGGGCTGTCCTCGGTACATCACTGGTGGTTGTTCCTTCTGCACAGAGCCTCTGTATGGTGAGCCAAAACAGAGAACTGCTTCGGATGTGGCGAAGGAAATCGAGGCACTCCATGAGCAGAGGGTTCGTGCATTTCGAATCGGTAATCAGGCAGACCTCTTTACCTATGGTTCCAAAGAAATCGGCGAGGAGGAGTTCCCCACCCCATATCCTGATGCAATCGAGGAGCTCTTCTCGAAGGTGCGCAGGGCAGCTCCAGAATTACAGGTCCTTCATATTGATAATGTGAATCCGGGCACTATTGCTCGACACCCTCAGGAGAGTAAGGAGGTTTCCAAGTCTATCATAAAACACCATACTAGTGGAGATGTCGCCGCCTTTGGAGTAGAGTCTGTAGATCCTGAGGTGATTCGCCGTAATAATCTAAAGGCCACTGAAGACCAAGTAATCGAGGCTATACGCCTCCTAAACGAGGTAGGAAGTCATCGACCTGATTGGGGTCTGCCGCACCTGCTACCTGGAATCAACCTTCTCTATGGTCTCCCAGGAGAGAGCAAGCAGACTCTGGAGCACAACTATGCTTTCCTTGAGAGGTTAGTGGAAGAGAGCCTCATTGTGCGTCGCATCAACATTCGTCAAGTCATTGGATTTTCTGGTACCCGATTGGGGGATATGAAAGCCAGCAAGGTGAAGAGGCATGACTTCTTTCAGCACAAGAAACAAGTCCGTGAAACAATCGATGTTTCAATGATCAAGAGAGTTGCTCCTTCCGGAACAGTAATTCATTCCGTCTTCATGGAGCAGAAAGAGGGGAATAATTTCCTTCTAAGGCCTCTTGGAACCTATCCATTGCTATGTTTCATGCCTGGTGGGCTTGACCCAAGGACATTCATCGATGTCTTTGTGGTTGACCATGGACCTAGATCACTTACTGTTCTCCCATATCCACTCAAGGTCAAGGAGGTCTCCTTGGCACAATGGAAATCTATACCCGGAATAGGTGCCAAACGAGCCGCCAGGATGCGGACCGTTAAGTCATTCGCAAACCTGGCACAGATTGAGATGAATCTTGAAACACAATTGCCCTCTTGGTTTACTAGAACACTTCGGTTTGAAGATTAAAAGGAACTGGCGGGCCCGGACGGATTTGAACCGTCGACCTCTAACTTAGAAGGCTAGCGCCCTATGCATCTCTCAGAAGAAACCTTTCCGAGTCCAGACTAGGCAACGGGCCCTAATTGCTCCACATTTTCATTTTCTTAAAAGAGAATTGGTCTTACAACCTATAATGCCTAGGAGAGCATAGTTCATTTCATCATTATCTTCTGCACGCTTTCAAACTCGCCAACAACATACATCTTTTCAACTGTGACCTTCATGATTGCACAGCTGGGGTCCTTGACAAAATCATTCAGAAATGGATGTCTTTCAACTAGCATCTCTGCAAGCTTCCCGCGTTCTGGCTCCTTTGTGTCTAATGCACCACCCACTATTGTAACTGATGTTGCGTGACTGAAGTCTGAGGGCGAGTTCTTTCGGTCATCAATAATCAACGAAACCCTTGGATTGGAGCTGATTTGGCGATACTTCAAACGATTCCGCATTGTTGCAAAAACGAGGTGCTTTAGATCCGGGGTAAACCTGAATCCAACTAGACATGTATATGGGTCATCACCACTGGATGTTCCCAGGACGGCTATCAGCTGGGAATCAAAAAGATGTGTTAGGCGTTCACGAGTTTTTGTATCCATCTCCTCAGTAGACAAATCTGTACAGCCCCTGATATTTTTCTTCGATG
>JAHQWZ010000013.1 GCA_029856425.1 Candidatus Thorarchaeota archaeon | reverse complement strand
ATGACGACTGTCTTACCAGCGATCAGTATAGCAGAAGCTCTCATGACACCATCAAAGACACTCTGCCCTGTTCCGTATACATTGTCGAACAAGTGCTTGGTGTCTGCATCGTTCACAGCCATGATTGGATACTTCAAAGCTCCATCATCAGCCATCGCACGCACACGGATCACACCAGTGGTGGTTTCCTCAGAACCGCCGTAGAGATTGGGTATCAGCTCTTGGTGTTTGTTATGAAGAGTGAAGATGAGGTCCGCACCATCATCAAGTGTCAGAGTGGGCTCAGTCTTGAGTGTCTGCTCGATACACCAGTAGTACTCCTCAGTGTTTAGATTGTGCCAAGCATAGACCGGCACATCATTCGCAGCGAGTCCCGCGGCTACTTTGTCGTTTGTGGAAAGCGGATTACATCCGGACCAAGCGACCTCCGCGCCCGCTGCTCGCAGAGTCTCGACCAGCACTGCGGTTTCCTTTGTTACATGCAGACAACCAGCTATCTTCATCCCCTTCAGAGGCGTACTCTCAGAGTACTTTTTCCTGAGATGCATCAGTACAGGCATGTGCTTCTCAGCGTACTCAATCAACATCCTGCCCTCTTCGGCAAGACCAATGTCTTTGACCTTATAGTCAGTCATCTAAATCACGAGCATGTGAGGAGAGGAGGACATATATGAATCCTACATATTGCTGGCGAATAGTTTGCACAAATGCGAGGAAGAAAAGGTGCAAGATATTACAGAGAGTGAACAGAAGCTCCTAAGGCGGTTGTTGAAGAACTCAAGGTCAAGTCTTGCCAATCTCAGTCAAGAGATAGGGAAAAACAGGAACTGGATCGCTCGAAGGATTAGGAAGCTTGTACGCGACCGCACTATCCTCGCATATGTGACAGTTTTTGACCCTGCACAGGTCTATGCCGAACGTAACACTATCCTTCTCATGAAGACCAATCCGCGTGAGCTCGATGTTAGCACAGGTCTTTTGGCGATGCCCGAGCTTGAGTCTCTGGATGGTATTTCCGGAGATTATTCTCTCCTAGGCTTGTTCCGATTCAGAGGGTCCGGGACCTTTGTCCAATTTCTTGACAATGTGGATCAGGTTGTTTCCAAGTCTAGGGCTGACAAATACCAGCTTGTACAAGTCCTCACTACGTATAAGACCCACGGGTTCAGATTAGAGAGTGAATCAGCGCGGCCACAACTTGTGTCCTCAAAGGACTGGGATTTGCTGCGGACAATATACCGCCAAGCCCCAAATGAGGATTCGCCTTTTCCTCTGTCACAGAGTGAGATTGGTGATAGGATGGAGCCATGCCTCAGTCAACCTGCTGTTTCTAAAGCAACGAGAAGATTAGAGGAACGTGGAGCGATTGTTGGCTACTCTGCACACATCAGATTCGCTAACATTGGTCTACCAATCAAGTTCTTTCTCCAGATAAAGTCAACGCCTGGCACAATTGCACAAACAGCCCGGGTGGTGAGCAGGATGGATGAGGTCTGGGACCTCCACCGGACCAGCGCTGATTACAGCCTCTTTGCGACAGTCCGAACAGATAGTGTTGAAGGATACAATCAGTTTCTAAGAAGACTCTACATGAATGAGGATATTCTTGACACTCAATCTCAAATCTCGTT
This sequence comes from Candidatus Thorarchaeota archaeon, assembly GCA_029856425.1. Lineage (GTDB taxonomy): Archaea > Asgardarchaeota > Thorarchaeia > Thorarchaeales > Thorarchaeaceae > SMTZ1-83. The sequence continues at coordinate 14,445 of JAHQWZ010000013.1, read as the reverse complement.
AGAAGAGTGGTTCGTGCCTGTTAGGTCTTGATTATCTCTTGGAGTGGAGTATCCAAGCCATATTTCCTCCCAGAGGTTCTTGTTGATGTTCACAACAAGTATCAGAACTCCCAATACCCCCATGATGACAGAAAAGAGAGTATTAGCTCTGGTGAATCCCACGAGAATACTACCCTCTCCAAAGAAGAGGACTACTGAGCCTATAATCTCATTGGGGGGCACCCAGGGCCATAATGTTGGATTGAATGGGTGCATGGGTATGTCGACCAATACATGAAACAATGCTCCCAACATGCAGGAAACTATCATAGTGGGAGTCACTCGACATGCCTCTGCCAATTTCGCATGGTCTACTCCAAAGACGAGAGAGATGACTGGCGGATAGATGAACCGTGTGATTACCACTGCAAGCAGAGTGCACACGGTAAATACGCCAATTAGGCTATGAAAAAGCAGATGGTCCCAAATCCCCGGGAAGAATATCCACATGAGAGGCACTTCAATATCAGGAATAACCGATCCCACTAAAAGCCCCGGCAAAGAAAGCCGTTTATCTGTCTTGGAGAGAATATATCCGGCGGGATAGTGCAGTGGGGTGAAGGGCATTTGTATCCTTCCTCGCCTGTCAGTTACGCCTTTTCAATATGCTTAAAGACAAACGGATGTACTCCCGCGCTAAGGTGCATCGATTGGGACTCTACGAATTCGAAGGCATGATACCATCAGTAGATGTCAAAGCTTACGTTTCTCCACGCGCGTCGGTCATTGGCAATGTTGAGATTGCTGCGGACTGCAGTATATGGGAGTTTGCAGTCATTAGAGGGGACTTCAACAAGGCGAAGATTGGGAAGGGCACCTCTATTCAAGACAACTGTACAGTTCATGTCACTCCTTTCAATCCTACAACAATCGGCGAATACGTGACCGTCGGGCACAATAGTGTCATTCATGCGTGTGAAATTGGTGATCGCACAGCAATTGGAATGGGTGCTGTTGTGCTTACTGGTGCCAAAGTTGGAGCGGACTGTGTAATTGGTGCAGGTTCAGTAGTGACTGAGAATATGGTGATTCCTGACAATAGCCTGGTCCTGGGTATTCCCGGCAAAGTAGTGAAGGAAGTTTCTGAGGGGATGAAGGAGGCCTTCATGATTGGAGCCGAGATGTATGTAGAACTAGGCCGAAGGCATAAGGAATCAACAAGAGGCTAACAAGTCTTAAAGGTTGAATCTTTCAAGGCAGACTCAAGGGAGATGGAACGTTGCGTAGGGTCCCGGTTCTTCTATTCACATGCTTGCTACTAGCACTGGTTCTTGTCAGTCCGGTCACAGCACAATCAAATCTCGAGCCAAATGAAGCTAGAACATATGAGCATCTCTGGGGTGGCGACTCTGTAACATATGTTGCTAGTCTGACATCTGGCCATTGGACAGTTATTGTAACCTCAGATGCCTTCTGGGGGCTTCAGATTAGAATCGTAGTTGCCACTGACAGTTCATTTGCCGACATCATTGCGGAGAATGGACTTAGTACAGGCAATTTTCCATCAATTGAGTTTGATTTATCGTCAGCTGCGACCGTCTATATCAGGCTCGAGGAGAACTCGGTCTATGGAGACACATCTGGTTTCTATGACATTGGTGTCTATGATGAAGGACATGTCGTTGGAGCGAGATTTGGGTCCTTCCTTTCCGCCAACTGGATGATTCTGCTATTCACTCTGCCATTCGTCTTCATCATCATTCCCTGTGTGTTTGCGGCAAGAAGAGGTCGGGGTCCTGGCGCTCAGCAGTATTATCGTCGCCGAAGGTCCTTTACGATGGACGCGCCCTCCTATGCTATCCCAGAGGAACAGCGAGGACGCACAAGGTCTGATGGGAGTGACCTCACAACCGTTCGTGTACCAAAGGTGTGTCCTAACTGTGGTGCAGCGCTAGCACAGAGTACACTTGATTGGACAGGGCCCCTTGAGGCTAGCTGCAACTACTGCGGTGCTACTATCCGAGCGACCTTTGAGAGAGTCTAGCCTTACTCTGGTTGACAGAAAGAGAAATACGTCACCATCCCTCTCGACACCATCTGTCAGAGTGATGCAAATGGTGTCTATAGGCGAGAGTCCAAAGGAGCAGATTATCAAAGACTTTGCAGCACATGTATCGTCAGGTAAAGCTGACTTCTATGGCATGGTTGACCTGAACTTTATCCTAGGGAAGCGCGAGGGGCCTTGGATGTGGGATGTCACTGGTGAGAAGAAACTCATCAACTGTCATTGCAATGGTGGAGTCTTCAACCTCGGACATCGACATCCAGTGATTCTCAAAGTCTTGAGAGAAGCTTTAGAGGAGCTGGACATTGGCAACCACCATCTGATGAGCGAGCAGCGTGCGATGCTGGGAAAGAAGCTTGCAGAGCACACCCCCTCAGAAATCACACGGACTGTATTCGGAGTAGGAGGAGGCGAGGCCATTGACTTCTCAATAAAATTAGCCAGAGGTCATTCTAGGAAGCACAAGATAGTCTATGCAACATCCGCCTACCACGGACATACCGGACTAGCCCTTGCCGCTGGGGACGCCCACTTCAAGGAGCCCTTTGAACCATTAGCTCCTGGTTTTGTGGATGTCCCATTTGGTGATGCGGATGCCGTCGAAAAGGCTATTGATGATGAGACCGCTGCAGTGCTCTTTGAAACCATTCCAGCCACTCTCGGAATGCCACTCCCTCCAGAGGACTTCTATAGGCATGTCAGGGAGATATGCGATCAGAAGGATGTCCTGCTGATTCTGGATGAGATTCAGACCGGTCTTGGTCGGACTGGCAAATTGTGGAGCTTTGAACACTATGATGTTGTTCCGGACATCTTCGCCATTGGAAAGGGTCTTTCTGGAGGACTGTTTCCGATTACAGCCACCTGTTACAGAGAAGATCTTGATTCTTTCATGAATGAACACCCATTCATCCATGTGTCGACATTTGGAGGGGCTGAGATTGGTTGTCCTGTGGCTGCAAAGGTACTTGAGATCACAGCTGCGGATAGCTTTCTAAGCCGTGTCAATAAGATAAGCAATAACCTGACATCTGGTCTGGAGGTCTTGAGAGAGCGATATTCTGAAATCCTCATTGAAATTCGGCGAAAGGGACTGTTTATGGGGCTCAAGATGAGCGACATAGGGTATGGCCCGTTGATGAGTATTGCAGGCTATAATTGTGGACTATTTGCAGTCTATGCTGACAATGACCGCTCAGTGCTTCAGCTCTTGCCGCCACTAATCATTGGAGATGATGAAGTTGCATACATTATCGATGCCATGGACAATGCCTACACTTATGCAAAGCAACGTCCTGACTATCTAGAGCTAGCCAGAAGCCTGGCAATGTAGGAGGATGATTGAGATGACAATAGAGATTAACTTGGATCTTTTGAAGGCGTTTGAGGAGAAGTTGGACCCAGCTAGGCCTGAGGATTCACCCATTCCAGCTAGAGTCCTTGGCTATGGAGAGATCAGTACAGTCTTTGAGATTCATCACGAGTCGCAAGCGGATATTGCGTTCAAACGAATGCCATTGTTTGACACTCAGGAGCAGATTGACAAGTACAAAGATGTCTACTTCAGATACCATGACCGATTGAAGCAGATTGGAATCGAGTTGCCTGAATATGGTGCAACTGCTGTGACAACCGATGATGACAGATCGGTTCTCTATCTCTACCAGCGGAAGCTGCCTTCAGAATCAATTGGTGACAAGGTTATCCAAACTGCTTCTGAGCATGAGATAAAAGCTCTAATCAAGACCATTCTGCATCAACTGCTCAAGGTGTGGGAGTTCAATGCAAGGGAGAAACCGAGCGTCGAGGTCGCAATTGATGGTCAGGTGTCCAACTGGGCTGTGAAAGATTCCGCCTCAATTATGGAGAGCCTTCAAGAGGGAGTCAACCTCGTGTATCTTGATACCAGCACTCCACTATTTAGAGAGAATGAGGTTGAACAATTAGATGTGGAGCTGTTCCTTAGACCGACTCCACCAGGTGTTCGATATATCCTGAAGAAATTCTACCTTGATGACATTGTGAACAGATACTACGACTTCCGAAAGGTGATCATTGACCTTGTTGCAAACTTCTTCAAGGAGCAACGGCCGGAGCTGGTGTCAGTACTCATAGAAGTCGCCAATGATTTCCTGTCTTCCGAAGCCCGTGCTCTCAACATAATCCCTATCACCTATGAAGAAGTGGAAGACTACTACAAGGATGATGCATCGACTTGGAAGCTCTACCTTCGAATGCGGAGGCTACACCGGTTTATTCGAAGAAAATTGCTCAGGCGCTACTATGCATACATTCTTCCCGGAGAGATTCAAAGATAGGTCGGCCCAACGCTATTGGACCATCTTTCTAAGCTCATATCCCTGAAATGCTGACCAAAGGACCAATGCATAGACTGCGGCCTTCTGCATTAGTGCTGTGCCAAATCCTGGGCCGTAGATATGTAACAGGCATATGATTGCGACAATGACTCCAACCAGAGAATACACATTGTGGTAATCGCCTTTCAGGAGTATTGCGACCGAGTATATCACGATTGTAATTGCGGTCAATACAAAGAAAATCAGAGTCGACCAGCCATGCTGGTAGGGAAACAGGTCACCTGCGAAGATTCCAATGCCAGCTAGGCATGGCACTGCAACAAGTCCCAAAAGCGTTCCTAGTCCACTAAGGGCTTTCTGTGCTCCTGTTTCTGTGAATACGGTTCTTATGGTCAGATAGAATGGAACTGTGAATATTGCGGCAGATGTTGTTGCTGCAGCGAATAAGAACCAGTTCAGAGGAGTGTCTACAGTGTTTATCACTGAAAGACCGAGCTGACTGAAGTAGTTCTATAAGAAGTTGTAGCCGCCCGGATAAATCAACATGTCAACAAATGTTATGATGACAAAGAACAGTCCGCTCAGGATCCCGCATAATGCACCTATTCTCTTCCAGGTCATACAAATCACCTAACGCTAATTCAATACACTGTTTCAATCCAGAGTTGAATCCTTCTAATAAGAACAAGGAATGCATTGATTTCTCCACCAACTCCAGCTTCTCGTGTAAACCTCTTCGAAGTTGGACGAGAATCATCTGATATTGAAGTAGGGAAGGCTACAGATATAAGAAACCAGAATTCAACATCGAATCCATAATTGGTGTTCAACGAATCCTTAGGAGGCTCTATATTGCTTCTTCTTGATTCCATATTCCTACGCTTGACAGTCAAAAATCTTAAGTCGTTATTCACCTATTTGCAGAGCCCAGAGATTCTTTATTCATTGACGCCATTGTAGCACTAACAGGATGCGCTCAGGGGGGGTTCCTAGAGCACCTTGATGCTAGTTGATGTTAGAAGGAGGATGTTAGACGATTGGGAATCGAGGAGCGTATTTGTAAGAATTGTGGCACAAAATTGGATGAAGGGGTGAGAACGTGTCCGAAATGTGGTCGTCTTCATGTAGATTCAGCTAGGGACCGTTTCGGGTATGAAGGCCATGTGACTTCTGTCCCACCAACTCAACAGCTTCCTTTTGAAGATAAAATTGTGTCTTCTGAGATGTCTGTTGCACCATTTCCGATGGAGGTGGAGCAAGCTGAACCGATTGAGCACGAAATCACAGCTGAAACATCAGCTCCAGAAAGGGAGGAGCTCAGTTGGCCAACAGATGCTTTAGCGAAAGCAGTAAGTAGACTTGGCGTTGATGGTGAATCCACAATTAACAAGAATCGACCATCAGGTGTGGAAGACCTGACACTCAACGAGGGCGCGCAGATAGTAGAGTTTTCGCCTGATATCGATCTACTTGGTTTTGACATGTGGGCCGAACGCAGAGGAGGAACATGGGGTGGAGTTCTTACCCGTGCGCTGGAGAACCAAACAAAAGACAGGCGTTGCCTGCAATATCTATACGTCTATACGCGTCAGCATACGGTCGTGAGTTTCTTCTGGATGGTCTTCGTGCCACTTCTGATGTTGATATGGACCTTCCTCGTTCCATTCATTTTCACCACTGAGATGGTTCTCTTTGAGGCCAGTATTCAGACGGGGGATGTCATTCAGTTCTTGTTATCACCCGGCGAATCATGGATTCCCATTTTGGCAACAGGTCTGGTCAGTCTTCCCCTATTTGCTACCGGTCTCTGGCCTCACGTGTCTGAAACCCGAAAGGGGCAACGTAGCAAATTCAGGTTTCGAAGTACTACACTCTTGATTTTCCTTGGTGCGTTGATGTGGGTTGTCTTATTCAATGAATTAATCCTATGGATAATGATTACGATTTGGGGGGTCTGTACGGCATTCTGGAGGATTCGCCCAACTGGGCACCATATGGACTACGCGCCTATCTTCGTCTGGATAGAGAAGGAGAACGACAGATGGAATCTTGTGAGCGCCGCATGGGACGCCTTCCATTATGATTCAGATCAGATGTCCAGAGCGGAATTGGGAGAAGAAGATGCTCTGAAAAATGGAATGCATGTTCAACTTCTAATGGATAACCCTTGGCACTCCCTATTCCTCGGTTCCAGAAACATAAGGCCAGAGCTGAACCGGATGACTGGTGCTATCGTCCTTTTCATTCTCAGTGTCGCGTTAATCTTGACGGTCTTCTTCGGAGGACTACTTGATGGATACACCTGGAGAAGCTGGACTATGATTGGTATCTTCTTTGTATTCACATTGTCAGGAAGTATAGTCGCCCGATTTCCCTCCTCTCTTATCAAACACTCTAGCGACTACACGAAGGATGGTGCACACTTGACTGATGAGAAGCTGAGGATTCTCTGGAATTTAGGCACAGATGATGTGAGTAGGGAGGGTCGCTTTGTCTGCATCACCCAGATACAGGATCCGTTCAGTGCTGAAGCAGAGTTCGAAACATTCCGCGAGTGCGAGTAGGTGCCCTCTCTTTATGTCGAGCATTCCAAGGGAGGGTCGAATGCAACGGTATCATACTTCAGCAAAGACGGCAATTATCTGCCTACTTGGACCCCGATTATTGATTAGGGGTTGAGCCGAAGCGACAATGTTATCCCTTCCCGCCTCGTTTCTTAATCTCTTCTTCTCTTAATACACGCCGGAGGACCTTGCCCACATTACTCAGTGGCAGAGAGTCCACAATATCAACTTCTTTGGGTCTCTTATAACCAGCCATCTTTTCTCTCGCCCAGTCGATGAACTCTTGTTCAGTTGCAGACTCACCTTCTTTCAAGACGATATAGGCCTTCACAAACTCATTGCTCGTGTCATCATTTCTGGGGATTCCAACTGCAGCAGCTAGCTTCACCTTTGGATGAGTGAAGAAGATATCCTCTATCTCTCTTGGATAAGCCTTTAGGCCGCCGACGTTGATCATCTGCTTCTTTCTGTCACTGATGTAGGTGTACCCCTCCTCATCCATGTGCCCCACGTCTCCTGTGAGGAAGAAACGCTTGCCATTGATGGTGCGCATCACGTTATCGGTTTCTTCGGGCTTTCCATAGTAGCCCTTCATCACTTGGGGCCCATGAATAGCTATCTCCCCTACCTCGCCAATAGGCATCTCCTTAGTCCCGGTTTCTAGGTCCAAAATCTTGCATATCGTGTCTGGTATCGGAAGACCTATTGAGCCAAACTTGCGGTTCTTCTTGTTGGTAGGGTTGCTATGTGTGACTGGAGCGGTCTCGGTGAGTCCGTAGCCCTCAAAGAGGATAGCTCCCGTAACTGCTTCAAACCTCTTTGCTAATTCTGGGGGCAATGGTGCAGCACCAGAGCTGCAGATGTTGACCGAACTCAGATCATACTTGCGAACATCAGGGTGATTAGTTATGCCGGCGTAGAGTGCAGGCACACAGTTAAGCACGGTTCCCTTAGAAGATTGCAGGTCCTTCAGAAGATCGGTTAGCGGAGGCTTTCCAGCTCGAGGGTCTGGCACACATACCAACTGTCCTGCATACCAAGTTGACATAAGCAGCGTCAGAGTCATACCGTAGCTGTGATACCATGGGACTGCTCCAACAAAGACCTCCTCGCCATATCTAACTCCACCAGGTCTGTCTACGTCCTCCTTCACGAGATAGGTCCATTCACCTATCTGAAGGACATTTGAAACTAGGTTGTTGTGTGTCAGTTCTGCACCTTTAGGAGTGCCCGTTGTTCCGCCTGTATAGATGAGTATTGCAGTGTCATCTGGATTCACCTCAGCCTGAGGAGACTTCGGCTCATATTGGGTGACTATATCATCATAGAATACGGTCTTATCATCTTCATAGTACTCACTCTTTGGAATCTTGCCCAATAGCCCACCAAGGACTGCCTTGACCTTCGGAAGGAATGACTTGAGGCTACAGACTATCACGGTGTCAACATCTGTTCCCTTGACAGCCTCATAGCAGGTCGGTGTGAATGTAGGATGATCTAGGACGAAAACCATAGTGGCTCCTGTGTCTGTGAGCTGATATTTTAGTTCAGGCGCTTTGTATAATGGGTTGCATGTGACTACCTTTGCACCAGCCTTCAATGCGCCAAAAAAGACCGGTGGAAATTGAGGCACGTTCGGGAGGAAAATGGCAACTCTATCTCCCGGTTTGATTCCTTTGCTTGAAAGAAAGTTGGCAATTCGATCCGCATGATCCTTGACATCTGCGAATGTCCTTGTCTGCCCCATGAACCAAGTATACGGCAGATTACCACTCTTCTCAGCTGACCTGTCAAGCATAGTGTAGAGTGCCTCTTTCGGATACTCCAGACTCTTTCGAACATGTTCCGGCCATCTTGGACCACTTTGCCAATACATTTCATCCATCACTCATCTACTCCTAATACAATATTACAGACTATCTGCTCGCTATTGCATTGCCTACTCATATTTGTTAGGGAAAAAGAGGAAAGAGGGGGAGAATCCCCCTATTGATGTTCTACTTCTTCATTTTCGCAAGTTCTGCGTCACGCAATTCTCGACGAAGGACCTTTCCAACTGCAGTCATCGGAAGAGTGTCAACAAATTCGACTTCTTTGGGGCGCTTATACCCCGCCATGTTCTCCTTGGCCCAAGCGATGAACTCGTCCTCATCTGCTGTAACACCATCTTTCAGGACTATGTACGCCTTGACGTATTCGTTGGTGGGGTCGTCCTCTCTCGGCAACCCAATTACAGCAGCCATTGCCACCTTTGGATGCTCAAAGAAGGTGTCTTCTATCTCTCTCGGATAGGCCTTTAGGCCACCGACATTAATCATGTCTTTCTTCCTGTCGGAGATGACGAAGAATCCGTCCTCATCAATGTGACCTATGTCACCAGTCAGGAAGTACCGTTTCCCTCCGATTTCTCGCATGACCTCAGCAGTCTCTTCAGGCTTATTCCAGTAGCCTTTCATTACCTGCGGACCGTTGATAGCTATCTCTCCGGTTTCTCCCTGCTTCAATTCTTTGGTTCCGGTTTCGATATCTAAGATAGTGGCATATGTATCTGGAATAGGGACTCCAATTGAACCAAACTTACGCAAAGACTTCAGTGCAGGATTGGCGTGTGTCATCGGAGATGTTTCAGTCAGACCATATCCCTCAAAGAGTGTTGCTCCAGTTTGCGCCTCAAATCTCTTGGCCAATTCAGGGGGCAAAGGTGCAGCACCTGAACCGCATCCCTTGAGAGATGACAGGTCATACTTGTCAACTGTCGGGTTGCTAATCATTCCAGCATATAGTGCTGGGACACAGTGGAGAATAGATCCCTTGTTCTTTTGAATCTCAGAGAGCAGTTCGCTCATGGGCGGCTTTCCAGCCCTTGGGTCTGGGATGCATACCAATGCACTACCCATGTGATAGGAGGCTACCATCGTAAGGGTTAGGCCATAGCTGTGATACCATGGGAGCGCTCCAACGAATACCTCTTCTCCAGGCTTGAGTTTCTCTGGTGGACCTCCGCCTTTTGGCTCCAGTTGGACCCATTCATCAAACTGCATTACATTGCTGTACAGGTTGTGATGAGTGAGCATTGCCCCCTTGGGCGTACCTGTCGTTCCGCCAGTGTATAGAATCAACCCGAGATCTTTCTTCGGGTCGATGCTCACATCTGGTGGCTTCGGTTCGTATTGTTCGATGATGTCATCATAGAATACCGTTCCTTCCTCATATGATGCGCCTTTCGGAATTTTCCCTAGAAGGCCACCAAGGACCGCCTTTGCTTTCGGCAAGAAGCTCTTGATACTACATATCACGACAGTATTAACATCAGTACCTTTAGTCGCTCCGTATGCCGTGGGCGTAAAGGAGGGATGGTCAAACACAAACACGGCCTTTGCTCCTGAGTCCTTCAGCTGAAAGTTTAGTTCACCCATCTTGTACGAAGGATTACAGGTCACAGCTGTTGCACCTGCCTTTAAGACTCCAAAGAACACAGGCGGATACATAGGTACGTTCGGCATGAAAATCGCAACTCTATCGCCCTTCCCAATACCCCTACTTGACAGGAAATTAGCAATCCTATCAGCATGGTCTTTAACTTCTGCAAATGAATGCGAAATCCCTGAATAAAGGGTGGAAGGAGCCTCTGGATGTTTTGCAGCAATCTTGTCCAATATGGCAAAGAGCGGCTCTTCAGGATAGTCCAAAGACTTCTTGACGGTTTCCGGCCATCTATGCTTATGCCAAATCATTTCTTCCATAGATTTTTTCACTCCATTCTCTCTCAGATTTATCAACCGCAAAATACTTCAGCTTTTGCGTATCGCATGACAGATTCTAACGAAAACACTGCTTGATATAATCTTCTGCTAGTACGAAGTTTCATTCTGATTCATAATTCTGCATGTTTTCATGCCGAACTACAATTAATTGATTTATAGCACAAGAGATAAGAAAGCAGAAGGCGCTTCGTCAATGTTAATGCTGTCCACGATAGACAGTTGAGGTGTTCCTGTGAGCTATCCAGAAGTCATCGAACAATCGAATCAGGTCCTGAAAGCACTTGTTGACGCAGGCGAGCGGGTTCTTGGCTACATTTACCCACACCCTCCACACGAGATAATCATAGCCCATGGACTCAAACCGTCTCTTGTCCGCACCAATCCCTCTGTGGTTGGAGCGTATGAGGCAAGTCTGCAGACATTCTCCTGCTCCCTCACACGAAATCTGTTTAGTCAGAGGGTCAATAACAGCTTTCCACAGCTAGCTGGCATAGTATTCTCAGGAAACACATGTGATGCTCTTCAGAACGTTGGAGATGTTTGGCGAAAGCGATTTCCCAAGGACAATGTATTTCGCCTCACCTATCCAGTTGGGGATTTAGGGGCATCGAGTGTTGACTTTCTGGCTATGGAAATCAAAGCATTCTCCGATGAGCTTGCTTCTCTATATGGCGAGGAATTCTCGGAATCAAGCTTTAGGGAGGCAATAATGCTGCTTGATGAGATACGAAACGCTCTGCAATTGCTCTATTGTGTCAGAATCCTCCATCCATCACTGATTTCCTACAACACACTATCCAGTCTTGTTGGAGAGTTTCTAACTGCACCTACACAGGAAGCCGCGGATCGGATTAAGATGACATGGAACGAAGTCCTAGAGCGAATTGAAAACATGGGTCAAAGAAACAAGGTGGGACAACTTCGCGACTCCCTCTTGAACCATGACCTTTCAGATTTTGAAACTGTGATTGATACATCTGGTCCAAGAATCGCAGTGATTGGAGGAATGATAGAGCCAAACACAGTGGCTGGCCTTCTGGAAAATGTTCACGGTATCAGTGATACAACACTAGTACTTGATATGTTGTCCTTCGGATTCAAGACTGTCTTCACACCCCCTGTAGGCATCGAGGACGATCCCTATGAAGAATCAGCTAGGTCCATTCTTGGCGCCCATAGTGAGCCAACTCAAGAAGGCTTACCGAAGCGTATCACATTCCTCAAAGATGTCCTTACACGACTCTCAATTCATGGACTAATCGTTTGTGAGCAATCCTTCTGTGATCCCGATGAGTTCGAGTCGCCTTCATTGGAAAGGGCTGCAAAAGAAGTTGGCGTACCAACAGTGAAGCTCCCTCTTGATTCTGAACTCTCGGACCGTGCTCGGATTGAAGGCAGGATTCAGACCTTCCTAGAAACTATTGATGATAATTGAAGGAGCGGAAAGAATGAACGATGAGAAACCATATAGGAAGCTAGAAACCCAGGCTCTGCTGCAACAGATTGCCTTCCGACACGGAATGGAAGCAATGGCTGCCTCTGAAGAAGGTACCTTGGCATGGGTGTCATCGGGATTCCCCGTTGAGATTCCAGTCGCCATGAACGTGTTTCCAACGTACCCTGAGCAAGCCGGTGCAATCATTGGTGCTACAAAGATTGGTCCAGAAGTCTGTGGATTTGCGGAAGACTTGGGATACTCGCAGGAATTGTGCTCTTATGCTCGGGCAAGCATCGGATCAACAGACAGACCCGATGATGTAGCCATGGGCGCATTACCAAAGCCCCAGGCACTTCTTGGCTGCAATAATATCTGCGGTACAATCCTGAAGTGGTATGATGCGAATTCTGAACAGACGGGCGCTCCTGTCTTTCTGCTTGACACACCTCCACTTGAAGCTGAACAGAAACCTCACCATCGCGCATATGTAAAACAAGGTTTGGAACGCCTTATCGAGTTCTTAGCAAAGACATTCAACACGACATTAGAGGAAGACAGATTCCGCGAAGTATCAGACCTTTCGAGCAGAGCCATAAAACTCTGGACGCAATCACTCAAGGCTTGCCAGAACAAGCCAAGTCCATTAAACTGCGCTGACCGCTTTCTGACAATGGCTCCTGTGGTTTCAAGTCGAGGGGTGGAGCATTGCACAGAGTTCTATGAAGTCCTCCTGGCGGAGGTCGAAGATCGAGTCAAACAGGGCATAGGTGCAATACGCGAGGAGAAGATCCGGCTGCTATGGGACAATATCCCTCCATGGTTCATTCTTAGATTCTTCAACCAGCTAGCTGCTCAGGGTGTGGTGTTCCCTGCAGACACTTACACACATGCTTGGTCTGGTGCAGTAGAAGGAACGGATACAGATTCACTTCTCGACGGAATTGCTGACATCTATTCGAATGTCTATCTCAACAAGAACTTGGATGCAAAGGTCGACAAGATGTGTCAGCTCATAAAGGACTTCGACCTTGATGGATTTGTAATGTTCTCCGTCAGATCGTGCAAGCGATACTCACTTGGTCAGCTGGTGTCCAAAGAGATTGTGACTGAGAGAACGGGAGTGCCTGGTGTTGTGATTGAGGGTGACATGGTCGACAGCCGGCTCTTCAATGAAGCCCAGATTCAGACGCGTGTTGATGCTTTACTTGAGATGTTCGTCTAGGATGTTTTAGTTGTGACAGGGAAACCATTTGGGATAGGTCTTGATGTAGGATCGACAACAACTAAGGGCGTCATGGTTGACTCTAAAGGTTCCATCATTGCCACACATCTACAAGGCACTGGAGCTTCAGCTGCTTCTGCAGTTGCCCATGTCTTGGAAAGTCTATTCTCGACATCAGGAAAGACCAGAGATGACTGTCGCATCATTGGCACTGGATATGGGCGAAACATAGTCGATATTGCTTACAAGACCGTGACGGAGATTACCTGTCATAGTGTTGGTGTAAATACTCTCAATCCTGATATTCGACTTCTAATCGATGTAGGGGGCCAAGACTCCAAGGTGATTAAAATCGGGTCGAATGGGCGACCTGAGGATTTTGAATTAAATGACAAATGCAGCGCTGGCACAGGTAGATTTCTTGAGGTCATGGCACGAGTACTAGAAGTTTCAATGGATGATTTAGGACCTCTCGCCCTGAAATCCAAATCACCATGCACAATCAGCAGTACTTGCACCGTTTTCGCTGAAAGTGAGGTGATTGGGCGCATAGGTTCTGGTGATTCTCCAGCTGATATAGCTGCAGGAGTTCATCTGTCAATGGCTTCAAAAATAGGGTCTCTTTCCAAGAGAGTAGGTGTTGCCACTCCCATTGGTGTGACTGGAGGAGTTGCGTTGAACCCTGCTTTCCGTTACTATCTCTCTGATATATTGAAAGCGGACCTCTGGGTTCCAGAAATACCCCAACTCACAGGCGCACTCGGTGCAGCGATTATTGCTATGAAGGATAATCTTGTTTCTTAGGGCTGATGTTGGAAACACTCATCTAAGTTATTGCTGTGCCTCTAGTGCTGCTTTGCCCGCCTTCATTCCAAGCTCAAGTGCCTTGAGGTTTGTTTCTGCGAATCGTGGCCAGCGTTCTTCGATTCGTTTCTTGAGACCTTTCATAGAGAGCATTCCAGTTATTGCTGTGAATGCTCCTATCATCACTACGTTCGTAGCCTGTTTTGTGCCGACTTCTTCATCAGCTATCCTAGTGGCGGGTATACTGTAAAGTTTCACACCCTTGGGAAGGTCGCCTTCAATCTTTACGAG
>JAHQWZ010000305.1 GCA_029856425.1 Candidatus Thorarchaeota archaeon | reverse complement strand
AGCTGCAGAAATTAGAGTGACAGCTGAGTTGGAGTACGACGGTCATCTCCTTGGCGTGGGAGATACACTCTATATGAACAGTTCAGCATTGGATTGGATTGGTCCTTACTTCAGGTTGCAGCCTCAGTTCTCTCAGGTCGGACTTTGGACATTCTATGTCAATGCTACCGGAGCTGCAGAGAACACCTACGGAATTACAGTGGTTTTTCTTGATGGAAATCAGATAGGCCAAATCTGGGACCGCATCCTGATTATCACCACATTAGCTACTGATGGCAGAATTGACTATGGCACAAGTACAACAATCAATGTGACAGCTCAGCTCGAATATGATAGCACGTTATTGGGTAGTGGTGATTCACTCCGCATGAATGATACAGCGATGATATGGGACTCGGATCATTTCTATCTTCAAACAGGCTCTTACTCTATGGTCGGATTACTCACCTATTATGTGAATGCATCTGGTGCTTTTGAAACAGCATTTGGAATTAGTGTCGTGAAATCTAATCCCATTTCGACAGGCGTAATTTGGGACCGCATTCTAATCACGTCAACTAGCTCACAGGATTCGAGAATCAATATCGATGCATTTGCAGACCTAAGAGTCACAGCTGAGCTCGAGTATGATGGTCATCCCGTGGGCTTAGGAGATATTCTCTTCATGAACAATACAGGGATGACATGGGTGGATCCATATTTCCAATTGCAGTTGCAATTCTCGCAAGTGGGTCAGTGGAGATTCTATGTGAACTCAACTAGTGCTATGGAAGCCACTTTCCAAATAACCCACGTTAATCTAGCCGGGACATTTGTCAATCAGATATGGGATCGAATATTGATTGTCACGACAACCACGCAAGATGACCGAATTGACTATGGTTCTTCAGCAGACATCAGAGTCACAGCTGAAATGCAATTTGATGGTCATCCTCTTGGTGCAGCTGATACTCTATACATGAATGGCACAGTTATGACCTGGGTTGGACCATATTTCAGACTTCAACCTCAATTCTATTTGGTTGGCAGTTGGGAGTTCTTTGTGAATTCTTCAAGTGCCAATGAAGCAACCTATGGGATTACAGCCGTATATCTTGATGGCAAGAGTGTGAGCCAGATATGGGACAGGATAGAGTTCTATCAGAGCGGCGTAGTAGATGAAAGAATTGATGTCAACAGTCCGGGAATCGTATACTGGAATGCCAGGTATGAATATAATGGCTTTGAGATCACAGGAGCAATACTAACGGCAGTTCTCAATGCCACGAAGGCACTCGCGTGGAATTCTACTGATCTTCGCTGGGATTACTCAGAAACAAAGACTTCGGCACAGCTTGTCGGCTATAGGATTGCATCCGCCTCAGAATCAGCATTTGGTCTCACTTCCTGGGTCCAGACAGCTTCTAATGTATCAATAATATGGGATGAGATCGAGTTCTATGCCTCAGGTGCATCGGATGAAAGAATCAACATCAATACATTAGGCACAACATGGTGGAGAGCCAGGTACGCATACGATAGCGCCGATGTCACTTCTGGACTCACTGCTTCGCTCAACGGCAGCAAAGCGCTTTCTTGGAATGTTACTGCAATGAGGTGGGAACACTCCGAATCGTTCTCGGCAGTTCAGTCAATGGGGTACGGGATTGCTAGCGCCTCAGATTCATTGTATGGTCTTAGCTCATTCGTCCAGCTAGCACCCAATACGAGCATCATTTGGGACAAGATTACTGTCCAATCGACTAGTGTCAACATTGACCATCTAGATGTAGGATCCACTGCTCAGATACAAGTTACATTATGGTTGGAGTTTGATCACACTTACCTTGGGAATGGTGACTCTGTAACTGTAAATGGCTCTGCAATGTCGTGGGATGCAGGAAATAGTCATTTCATCCTTGATGTTGCTTTCATGTCTGTAGGAAAGTGGAGCTTCTTCGTAAACTCGAGTCTTGAAACTACGTATGGAATAAGTGAACTTGACCTGAATTCAATGAGTGTTGATGTCATCTGGGATAGGATACTTGTCCTCTCTATCGCAGTTGATGACTCTCGAGTGAATGTCGATGACATAGTTGAATTGCAAGTGACGGCGAAACTCGAATATACTGGAAACGGGGACCATTTCCTTGGTTCCGCAGACACGCTATACATGGAAGGGGTTTCAATGGTCTGGAGTGGACCTTTAGGCGCCTTTGTACATAGCTCTTCTCAATCTTCTGTAGGGCTTTGGAAGTACTATGTGAATTCCTCTAACGCTTACGAGGCGGACTATGGCATTTCTGCTGTAAATCTGGATTCGAATATTCAAGATGTCATATGGGATAGGCTAGTGATTGACATTCAGGGAGACGCTGAGTTGACACAAAATGGCCGGCAAGTCAACTTTACTCTTGATGTCAGCTTCGAATATGATGATTCAGCATGCACAACGTATGAATTGATTTGTGCAAGGAATGGTACCGATTGGTTAGCATTCACCTATCTGAATAGGACACTTTTCAATGACACAAATGCCGATCTGCTCTACCTATACAATGCCTCTTCAGTGCTTTCTGAAACCTTACATGACATCACATTGTTTCTCACTAATACGGAAGGCGTCAACTGGTCAGCATACGTTCCCATTGTTCCTGTTAATGAAGCTCCACCGAATTTGCTTAATCCTGATGATACGGACAACATGTATGCACGACTACGTTATTATATGATCACCTCAAATGTTTCAGATTCGAACGGATTTCAAGATGTTAGAATCGTGAGTCTCCTTCTCTTCAGCAATGATAGAGGAACAAACTATTGGACTGTGACATTTGTTAGAAGCACTTCTTCATTCACCATTGAAAATGGGTCCTCTTACATATCTCTTGGGCTCTGTAG
>JAHQWZ010000304.1 GCA_029856425.1 Candidatus Thorarchaeota archaeon | reverse complement strand
ATGACAACAGAGTTCGCAATCAATGGCACATGGAACCAAAATGCTGAATTCGCCCTGTATCAACCAAGTGGGCTGTTACTGGATTCTGCCACGGTGGATGATCCAATTCATGGCGAGCAGACCATAATGGAAACTAGCCTTACGACCAAAGGGCTTTACA
Organism: Candidatus Thorarchaeota archaeon; assembly: GCA_029856425.1. Classification (GTDB taxonomy): domain Archaea; phylum Asgardarchaeota; class Thorarchaeia; order Thorarchaeales; family Thorarchaeaceae; genus SMTZ1-83. Next base: position 2,725 of record JAHQWZ010000304.1, on the reverse strand, counting down.
AACTCGTGATTGAGAATCAGGGCCTTGGGCAGCTCTACTACGACATACATGTGGTCTATGACTCTGATGTCGATGGAAACGCTCAGCCCGATAGCCAAGAATTCTGGTTAGACCAAAGCATGTTTCAGAGCGATATGGACTCAGATGGCTTAACCGACGCACTAGAGCTAATCATTGGAACTGAGGTTTGGGACTCCGACAGCGACGACGACACCATGACCGACGGGTGGGAATATGATCATGGACTCAATCCACTCATTGATGACTCAGCTCTGGACCCTGATGAAGATGAGCTAGACAACATTGGGGAATTCATAAAACTCACAGATCCAAACAATGCCGATACAGAGGGGGATCTCTGCCCGGACGGATGGGAAGTGAACTACGACCTTGACCCACTATTCGATGATGCAATGGAGGATCCTGACCTGGATGAGTTGGAGAATATCTATGAGTATCGTAATGGTACGTCTCCGCGAAACCCGGATTCCGACTTGGATTCCATGCCTGATGGCTACGAAATCGCGAACGGACTAAATCCACTTGTCAATGATGCAGCCGCTGATGCTGATGGCGATGGTTCGAGCAATCTTGCGGAGTATGAGAGAGGTACGAATCCAATGTCATATGACTTTCCTGTTGTGACTCTAGCATTTGGAATCGCAGGTGTTGCCTTAGTAATTGGCGGGGGCTTCTACTACTACAAGAGGCACTGGGTACATCTTGGAGGCTAGCTGGCAACTAAAGTATGCGACGTGTCTAAGTGAATGTTCGCATCACCAAGTCCCATCTATGCTGGACGAAGTCTTGGAGTTCCTTGATCTTCTTCTCATCCTTTTTAGGTTTGAACAACCTCGAGAATCGACCCTGTAATTGGAGAAACTCCTCGATAGGCTTTCGCTTTGCTGGGTCTTGGAACCTCTTGCTCTCGCGACCTAGCTTGAATTCGTCACCGATGCGCTCCCACATAATCCAATAGCCAGTTTCGACGGCGAGTTTCCCGACTTCTACTCCACGCTCAACTGGATAGTTCCACGCCTGTGGACAGGGCAGGAAGATATGAATGAACTTTGGTCCTTTGAACTCAGTAGCCCGTTTCACCTTGTCATAGAGGTCTCTTGGGTATGATGAATTCGCTGTGGCTTGATAAACAGGCTCATGTGCTGCAACTATCAAGTCAAGCATCTTCTCGGGCTCTGTTTTCCCATGCCAGGTTGTGGTTGTTTCAGCGTGAAGTGGCGTAGCGCCTGACCGTTGTGTTCCCGTATTGGAATAGACCTGGTTATTGTAGCAGACATAGAGAATGTCTGTCCTTCGCTCAAAGGCCCCGCTCAAGGCTTGAATGCCAATATCAAATGTACCGCCATCGCCAGCCCACACCATCACTTGGGTATGGTCGTTTCCCTTGGCATGTAGTGCTGCTTTGACTCCTGAAGCTGTGGCAGCCGCAGCCATGAATGCAGTGTTCAGCACAGGAATGGCAAGACCCGACTTGGGCCAGAGTGACTGAACGACGCTTGTACAACACGCAGGAACAACTTGGATGACATCACCCTCCAAGGCTTTGTGCGCGTGACGAAGCGCAACCATGTCTTGACAGCCTGCACAGGATGCGTTACCTTTGAGCACATATTCCTTGAGGGGCATTTCTTTTGTTGCTACCATCATCATCACTCCAACAGGTCGTGCCAGATCTCCTCAGGTGCTGGCTCACCAGACTCCACATAGTTCACAGTGTCAGTAAGCATCTCTTTGATATCAGCGACCGTTATATCGCGACCTCCCATGCCGCCAATGTAGTCAATCACCACTGGCCGATCCTTTGTGTTATACAAGGAAGACCGGATGTCAGTTGCAACATGTCCACCGAACCCGTAAGATGCGCCTCTGTCAAATGCAGCAATTCCTTTCACTTTGGCTCCAAGCTCCCTAATCTTCTCCACTGGGAATGGTCTGATTATTCTCATGCGAGCATTCCCAACTTTGTATCCTTCCTGGCGAAGTTCATCAATAGCATCCTTTGCCTCAGCACCCACTGAGCCTTGAGATGTGAATATGACATCTGCATCATCACATTTGTAGCAATCAATCGGTCCACCAAAGTGCTTTCCAAAGAGCTTCTTGTACTCCTTCTCCACCTCTTCATACACAGCTAAGGCGTTTATCGCAGACTCATGCATTGCATAGCGAAACTCCTGATAGTGTTCGGGAAAGACAATATTCCCGTGTGAAACGGGGTTCTCAGGGTCCATCACCCAATGGGGTGGAAAGTATGGCTTGAGGAACTTGTCTACTTCTTCGGGCTCTAGATAATCATATGTAGATAATGTATGACTTAAGACAAAGCCGTCGGCATTCACCATCACAGGCATTAGCACACGCTCGTCCTCTGCAAGTTTGAACGCCTGAATTATTGTGTGATATAGCTCATCCACACTTGATGTATAGAATTGAATCCAGCCTGTATCACGTTTGCTCATGCTATCGTCATGTGTCACATGAATGTTCCAGCTCGGCGAAACTGAGCGGTTGATGTTGGCTAGCACAATAGGTAGACGCGCTGCTGCAGCCCAATGGAGACCTTCATCCATCAGCAGAAGGCCATTTGATGATGTGGCTGTAAAGGCCCTGGCTCCTGTGGAACTCGCACCAATACATGCAAACATAGCAGAATGCTCTGATTCCACACGGATGAACTCGCCCTTGAAAATGCCCTCCTCATTGA
>JAHQWZ010000303.1 GCA_029856425.1 Candidatus Thorarchaeota archaeon | reverse complement strand
GGCCCATTCTTCTAGGTCCAGGAAATTCCAATTATATAGCCACCAACTTATGTAGAGTTCTACATAATGCTATGTAGAGTTCTAAATATAAAGCTTGGTTTCATTGAAATGGGCTTCTGAGAATGGATTCAACGAATTACTCTTCAATTAGCCCTCTCAGAATCTTCTCCGCTTTATTGTGGACCTCAAAGCAAAGATAATTACTAGACTAGAAGAGCAATACGATCGAGGATATGTGTTCATCTGGCGGATGAGGTTATCAGGAGGAAATAGGAAGGAAGATTCCATGCTAGAGATCGCCTTAGAGCAGGCAAGACGATTCATTCTGGATGTTCAGGGTCTCAGAACTGACAAACCATGCAAATCAACTATAGATGTTGCACATCGCATTCACAATATTCAGATTGACACGATTTCTGTAGTAACGCGCAGTCACAATCTCATCACCTGGAACAGATTTCCAAACTACAAAGAAGGTGATGTATGGAAAGCTGAGAGGCAGGGTAAATTGTTCGAGTGGTGGTCTCACGCCATGTGCCTCATGCCAATGGAGACCTATCCCTTCACAGCTTGGAGGAAGCAGTTCTATCCAGACGCCCTCTGGAATTCGTTCAAGAAATGGAGCATTGAGAACAAAGAAACTATCGAGCAGGTATATCGGAAAGTCAAGATAGATGGAGCTGTAAATAGCGCCTCCCTCGGTAAAAGGGAATCAAAATCCGACGGTTGGTGGGACTGGAAGGTTGAAAAACGTGCTCTTGAGTACCTATTCTATACAGGTCGACTTATGGTGCCCTATAGAAAGGGGTTCCAGAAATACTACGACCTAACCGAGAGAGTCCTTCCTGCTGGAGTCGACTCTGAGCCATTATCTGATGATGAGGCTGCAGAATTTGTCATGACGACTACAATAGGGTCCTTGGGCTTAGGAAGTCAAATGGATGTGAGAACTTACTTGGGACGGATGCCCTCCAAGGTATTGTGGAACAATAATGCATCAGCAGTTGTGTGCTATCTTGAGGGGTTCGTAAATACAGGATTGCTGGAAGAGGTTTCCATTATCGGTCAAAAGGACCGCTATTTCACTCTCGCAAAGAATAGTCGGACGCTGGAGAAAGCTGCTACAGAAGATCTAGAGGGCCAGCCTATCAAATTCCTCAGCCCATTTGATAATGTGATTAGGGATCGTCACTTTCCCCAGAGATTATGGGACTTCGAATATGCTCTCGAATGCTATACCCCACCAGATAAGCGAAGATTTGGTTACTTCACTCTCCCCCTTCTTGATGGAATTAGTCTAGTTGGTCGAGTAGATGCAAAACTCCATCGAAATGATGGAGTTCTGGAATTGAAGTCTCTTTACCTTGAAGATGGATTCTGGAAGAGAAAGAGCGGAATTGAGCGATTGGTGACTGGAATCAATGATTTTGCTCGATTTCACGAAGCTGATGGAATTGAGTTAGGCAACGTGAGTCCCAAGAGCGCCAAAGATTTTCTGAAGAAGGAGATTTGAATTCTGACCAAAATCACGGATATTTAGGCAAATACTCTCGGAAATAGTCGAACGAAGCGAAAAATAGTCAAAATTCTGCGAAAAATGCTCATGTTGCAGCCTTCATTATTGCAACCCAACATTACCCTTATGTACACTAATGTAACATGTAAAGGACATTAGAAACAGGAGAATTCTTTGAGGAGCAAATAGGTCATGGTTGGTGTGTCCCGATGGACTCGATGGTATAAGGCCGTCTTGATTGGAGACGGTGCCGTCGGTAAGACTAGCCTCAAACGCAACTACCTAGGTGACGACTTCATGGAAGGCCACCTTCCTACAATCGGGGTTGACTTTGCTCAGAAATCGATTGACTATGAAACTGGCACTGTGAAATTCATAATATGGGATCTCTCAGGTCAACCGTCCTTCGGGAGGGTGCGGAGACACTACTATCAAGGATCTAACGGGATATTTCTTGTATACTCGGTGACAGACAGGGGTACTTTCGATAATGCAACCAAATGGCTCGTTGAGGCTTTCAAGTACATGGGCAGCTTGCCACCCACTTTAGTAATCGCAAATAAGATAGATCTCCGACCTATAGAACATGATGAAAGAATGGTGTCTACGGAAGAGGGCCTTAGGTTTGCGAACTTCTATAGGGAGCGAATGGATGTCCCGACAGCATTTAGAGAAACATCAGCCCTGACTGGTGAGGGCGTTCAGGATGCCTTCAGTGAGCTCATCAGCTTGATGAGTGAAACCGGAGAGGTAAATATTCCCGAACGCGCAGAGGTGAGAGGGACAGAGAGCAGAACCTAAGCTTCATATTGAGGATGACCTGCAAACCTATGCCCATATTTCATGATAACAGTAACCTTATCTTGTGTGCTGTAACTAAGATTTTTCAGCAAGTCCTAGGGAGCACTCAAGAAAGCACAGATAGGGCAAAAACCATTGACGAACATGGAGATGTGGTAATTGCGAGACCAGGATGATGGAAGCCTAATCTACAAAGCAGTTTTAATCGGCGACGGTGCCGTTGGAAAGACCTCTATTCGTCGCAATTATCTAGGAGAGGACTTCATTGAGGGTCATCTCGCAACAATAGGTGTTGACCTCGCAACCAAGAAGGTAGTTTTCGGTGAAACTGTTGTCAAATTCATTATATGGGATCTAGCTGGCCAGCCAACATTTGAGAAGGTGCGAGGGCATTACTATCATGGCTGCAATGGAATCGTGCTTGTGTATTCAGTAGTTGACCGTGATTCCTTCGATAATGCCTCAAAATGGCTGGTAGAGGCGTATAAGAACATGGGACCTTTGCCTCCCACAGTGATTGTCGCAAATAAGATTGACCTTCGCCCGTTGCAACCAAGGGAGAAGATTGTGACAAGAGAAG
>JAHQWZ010000302.1 GCA_029856425.1 Candidatus Thorarchaeota archaeon | reverse complement strand
TCTATTGCAGTGCCATTCCAAAGAATCAAGTAGTCTGCTTCAATCGTTACTGTTTCACCGTTCACCGCGACCTGTGGATCAAGTGAAGCTAGGATATTTGCAGCTACTTTGTCAATGCGAATTTGAAAGTCTCTCTGTCGAGTCTCGTAGTTCAGCAGCAATGATTCTACCCTAATCGTGTATTCTCCACTAACAAGCCCGGTCGTAGGAATGGTTGCGTTGTAAATCCCCCCGCCAATCTCCGCCATTACATAGATCTGCAAATTAAGAGTGATATTCACACTTGCTCCCAATACTGGATTGCCATTACGCGCATCCGTGACATTCGCACTCATCTCAAGGACATCACCCCAGACAGGATCGGTGGGTGAGAACACAAGATCAATCTCAACAGGAATTGCTGCTAATAGGATGTCAGCAGTGACTGACCTGCTGAGATGGAGATACTTGGATGCGTTGATGCTGAATGCATAGATTTGGGCATTGAGTCCAGAAGTGTCTATCTCCATTCGGTATACACCATTTCCTAGGGGCGTGATTGTGTGTGCTGTTCCATAGAGAGTAGTCCAATCACTAACAATGGCTGCTCCATCAATGCCTTGTCCCTCGGAAATATCTGTGAAGGTGATATTCCCAACGACGAGGTCTCCTAGATAGTAAGTGACTCCTTGGGGCAATACAAAACTCAAGCTGGTTGATACAGGATTAACTAAAACACTGAACTGCAATCCAATGACATTTCTGTAATAGGGAGACCCAGACCACGTGATGTTGGCACTGAAGAAATATCGACCGATTCCATCGAGGTCATTTGTGTCAACAAGGATCCGGTAACGTCCATCTCCCATGTCGCTAATCCATCGTGAGAACGTGGTGTCATTTACACATGTGATTGTCACAGCTGCCCCAGGTATTGGACTACCTGAGAGGTAGTCACTAAACTCGATTATTGCGGTCAGGTTGAAGTAATAAAAGGCTCCTGGAGTAGATAGCACTCGGCCCTGGGTGAACCTTGCATTGATATTGACTGCTGTGGAAGTCGTTGCATTTGCATAGTAGGGTGTGAAATCACCCCAGAAGAACTGGACAGAAATCGGATGCGCTGAAACCAGTATTGATGTCAGTACAGTTGAATCTATGGAAATCAAATATACGCCATTTCCACCAGTGATGCTATATTCAGCATCCAAAATTAGCGTACCACTTCCATGCTTGAGGATTAGAACACTCTTGTTAAGCTGGATTGGAGACCCATCAAGAGAATCGATTATTGTCACTTCAAACGTGACATTCTCCAGGAAGGGAGTGTTGAGTGGTGATTTCGAAACACTGAAGCTGGCCGGCCTTCTTGATACCTCAATGTTCACTAAGCGCACTCGCTGCAAATAGAACGGACTACCAGTCCAGTTCGCAGTGATTCGTATTGTATATGAGCCAAAATTACCAAGAGCAACTGTTGAAATTCGAACTTTATAGTAGCCTACGCCAAGATCATCAACCCAATAGTTGCTGTTCAATACCAGAGCCTGGGAAGCTGTGGCACAGAATGCAAAGACCTGAGCACCTGTTATTCCCATATCTGTACTATCATCGATATATCGGACGGTTATGTTGGCTTGCGTCAAGAACGGAGCAAGGTCAGGTAGCTCACTAGTCAGTTGCGTGCGCCTAGCTTGAATGGCTAGATAGAAGAAGTCAATGGCGTCTGCGCAGAACCTGATACCTCCATAGGCAATGGATACATTCACGATGAATGTTCCAATAGATGGGAACCCATCGGTCCTTAATTCAAGCGTATAGGTCCCATCACCATTATCAGTGACGTCATAGAAACCAGACATTCCAACGACAGTTAGTGTACCTCCATCCATACCCAAGGATATGAGATCATCCTGATCAGTGTACGTAAACACTAAGGTCAAATTATTGCCGAATTGCACCGGTGAGTATTCGCCATGTGTTAGTGATGTATATCGCTCGCGCACATTGATGAGGATACTCGCTGTCCGGTTCTGGTAGAATGGGCTGCCGGACCAAATAATTTGTACTTGGAATGAATGAGTGCCAAGAGTTGGGAATAGTGAAGTGTCCACCTCGATTAGGAATATTCCTGTCATATCGCCATCGTAATAGATTGTGAAAGCGTATCCGGGAGTGCTAATTTGAAGACTTGGGCTATCAAGGATGTTATCACTTGAGAGGACATCCCTAAATGTCAGAGTGAGATTCATCTTTTCGTCATAAGGAGTGACCGGCAAAGGATTCCAGTTGACGATTGTCTGTCTATAAGTTGAGAAGACACTCAAGAGCAAGGTTCTGTTTTCATATAGTGGAAGAGTGCCTTTTGTCCAATTTACATGTATGCGTAATTGACATTCAATGAGGCCAGATAGATAGGACGAATTGAACTCGATAAGATACTCACCGGGACTGCCAATGAAATCAATCTCGACTATTACCATTAGGCTCTGTGTCAGCGTTTGCCCAGGAGTGATAACATCAATGTATATGTGGACATTGTTTGGATACGGTCCAGTTCCATTTACTATTCCAGCATTACTACTGACATCCCAATAGAATATCGAGAACGTGATATTCTCTCCATAAGGTGTTGATGTCGGACTGTTTCCAAGGAATAAGTCAGTCGGTGCTCCGGAAATTCTGACAGAGAAAGTCAATGTCTTGTTGTCGTATTTTGCTCTCGAACCGGTCCAGTTTGCATGAACTGTTAATTCCTTCCAGCCAATAGAGCCCCATTGACCCGCTGGGATAGCGATGATATATTGACCAGCTGTTGAGCCATTGACTACTGAGTAGCCTAAAGGCTCCACAACAGGGGAAGTCACATAGATGAGTACATTCGACCCAATTATCCCTATTGATGTTGTAGCATCAAAGTATGTTACACTGATGAG
>JAHQWZ010000301.1 GCA_029856425.1 Candidatus Thorarchaeota archaeon | reverse complement strand
TCTATCTGTATTTGTTTGTGGAAGTCCATTTCTCGGCCATAGTCCATGTTGCCTTGTACCATGTAGCATGTGGGGAGAGTTGGCATTGCAGCCCTCATCTCGTTCTCTCGTACGAGATCTCCTGTGACCAAAGCGAAATCATAGTCCTCTCCCTCGATATGGCTATAGAATGAGGCTGGAATCGAGTCCCTCCTTGATGGGATGTGGGCGTCACCAAACACTAGAATTCGCTTCAACTCTGGATGTCACCACGGGACCCCGTCAAGTTCTCAAGAATCGTGGCGTATACTTCCCTCTTTCTGCCCTTAGAAAGTTTCGTGAGTCGCTCGACAATGAGTTCAGGAGTACTTCGTGCTAGATATCCAAAGCGAGGAGTCCTGTCGACCACAAGCTCAAGGGCTTCATCGAGACCCTGTGCCTCAATTCCATCAATTCGCACAGGGACGTCTGTGACATCCCTTATCTCCCTCGCGAGGTGACTGCAGAGTACTGTACAGCTTTTCGGGTCCTTTTGGAGTATCTCTATCAATCCTGCAATCACGTTAGCAGCACTCCCAGGTTCTGTAATAGCCTCCACTTCGTCAAACAAGGCAAGTTTAGACTTTTCTGATGTCACTATCTCTGCAAATTGCTTCAATGTGGCTTCAAAGGCACCGGCACTTACCATTCCACGGCTCTTGTAGAAGAAGTATACCTCCTCGAAGACTGGCATGTAAGTTTCTTCTGCGGGGACTGGCAGGCCAGCCTGTGCCATGGTGACGATTTGAGCAAGTGTCTGAATCGTTGTGGTCTTTCCGCCACTATTTGCTCCTGAAAGTATTGCACAGTTCTCACCGTTTGTCCCGATGGGTTGGATAGGAGTGATTCCTATGGCGTAATCAATCGGTTGGACCTTGCCATGCTTTCCTTTAATCTGACTCTCAGTCAGGAACATGTTCCTTGCAGCCTTGACACCCACGCCCTTGTACTCGGCGCTAATCTTAGGAGTGGTGAGGTTGTAGTCAACACCGAAGAGCCCCACTGATAGAAACAAGTCGAACTCCAAAAGCGTCTGTACAGCTTCAGTCACTGCAGGTGTTAGCTTGTCCAGTTGTCCAGCGACCTTCTTAATCAGCCCAAACTGACGGTCTGCAAATAGCCTTCTCAGACGGTCCTCTAGGTCATTTATCTGAGTCGGCACCATTTTCGCAGGGAGCGATATCTCCTCACTAACCACTCCAACGACCCAGTCAGTTTCTTTCATGTTCAAGCCAAGCATTTCGGCAAGCTTGTCCTCAGACTCCTGAACTGTCGTAGTGAATGTTTCTACTATTTCAACAGGAAGCATATTTCTGAGGGCACTTCCATCAGCCCCCTCCATGTCAGCTGACTGGAGTATGCTAATAATCTGCTGACCTCCAAGGGTGACCTCACTCTTCGAAATTCGACTCTTGATCTCCTCGTTCAGCCAGGCCTCGGTCTCTGCGATTGCCGTCGGAAAGGCCTTCACAGCCTTCCGGTACCTATCCAGCTCCTTGTCAACGCTCTCAGCTAATTCCCCTTCTTCATTGATGCTCTTCAGAATCTCCCCGGCCTCTTTCAGACTCTCCAAATCCAAACTCTTGACAAATCCCTCTACGGATTCATTGGATGGTAAAGTGTCGAATGCACTGGCAAGTTTGGATGATGCATCGATGACTCTATAGTTTCTGGAGTAGAAACCTATAGTTCGCTCAGGAAGAATGTCATCCAGTGTCCAATCCTTCCCTAGTATTTCCACATTGTCTAGCATATCCACTGTGTCATCATATACTCCTAGTGGTGAGATGAAGAGGACAAGATCGTATCCTTTAGCGTAGTCTGCAGCATTCTCACCCTCAGAAAGGACATAGACTGGGCACCATCTATCCACACCCTCAGACACAAGTGTGTCAAACACCTTTTCATCGTTAGTGATTATCACCCTGCCTTCCAATCGGCGGGGTTTCACTCGTCTATAGAGACCACGAACCTGGGTCAGATTGATCTTGAGAGCTTCTTTCTGCTCATCTTTCAGCCTGGATGCCATATCTATGGCGTCTGAGAAGTACTTCTGGCGCTCGTGAATGACATCAATCTTGTCTGGAGGAAGAGGGAAATATAATATGAGCTTGTCCCGCGCGTAGCTCGTATTGGTGTAGCCACGGATTATTCCCACGACTGACTCGAATATTTTCCTCACGTCTGTGCTTCGTAATATCGTATTCGAACTGGCGCCAAACTGAACCTCAAAGGCAGCCTTCACAATATTGATTGCCTGTCTACTACCAATTCCGGGTGCCGCTGCAACCAAGTCGACGCGTGAATCTGTGATGACCTTGAGGGCCACAGCCTCGCTGCCGAAATGGTCGACGAGAGCCTTCTTGACCTTGTCACCGACGCCTGGAATGTCTGAAAGACGTTCTATACTCACTCTCATGTCCCCTGAGTCGTGGTTGTTGTCTGCTTTGAGATATTCCTTAAAGACCTGACTCTCAGTCACTATACATCACTACTCCGATGAAATCCATTAAACGATACCAATTTGATGGATCTTGCTCCTAGGTTTCCGTGTGTATCTACATTGAAAAGCACCTGTAAAACTGCTCATTTGGCGCGGTCAGTATCCTAGGGCCATGTCAACAACATGGTGAGGCTTTTCTCCGCGGATGAATCGTAGAATATTCTCTCCGGTGTACTTTATGTGGGCCTTATCCGTATTAAGGGAATAAGCAGCACGATGCGGGGATAGCACCAAATTATCCAGCTCATGATAAGGAAAACAGCTGGAGGGGAGCTTCGCTTCGATCTTACCAAACAGAGGATAACTCCACCAGACATCAAGAGCGGCGCCAAGTATTCTCTTTTCCTTTAACGCATGAAATAGAGCAGTTTCATCCACTATCTCTCCTCGAGAGATGTTCACCAAG
>JAHQWZ010000300.1 GCA_029856425.1 Candidatus Thorarchaeota archaeon | reverse complement strand
GATGAACTCGATTACGTGACTATTTGCCACAATTGTGGAGAAGCAACCAATATTGATCAATTTGAATATCCAGTCGAGGTCTATAGTGCGATGGGTTCTGCTCGCCTAAAGCAGGCTCGTTTTCTTGTTGTGCAGGGAAAATCGGAACGTGCCAATGAGATTCTGAGAATTGCGAGAAGTCTATTCCAGAAAGCTGGCGATGAGACGGGTCTACACGAAGCCAAGAAGCTCATCGATTCCCTTGCTAGAGGCGTTTAAGCCTCAAGCCAGATTTGCGTGAACTTATCACGCTCACTTGGAAATCTATCGGGATCCTTACACATCATCAGGAACTTGCCAGAGTAGCCTTCCTCTTTCAATTCTCTGAATATTGGTGCAAAATCAATGCCGCCCTTTCCAATAGGCAGATGCTCATCGTATTCCCTTGCAATTACCAATAGCTCCTCATGAGCAACTTCGCGCTGCTGTCGGAGATCTCTGACTTTGCTCACCATTTGTGCTCCGTGATTGTCATGTACATTGACTATTGCTATGTGGTCGTAGAATGACTGAATCACATCTAAAGCGCGATTCCTTGTAGCCATTATTTGTCCATGACCAATATCAAGCGCTATCTTCATGTCGGCACACAGATCAAATAGAAGGGTCAGTTCTGTGTAGTAGAGACCAAGTGTTTCAACAGCAAGCTGCATTCCGCTTTCCTTTGCGGCGTCATTTAAAAGCGGAACCCACTCTAGAAAGGAATCTATGTCATCATCAGAGTAAAACAGTGTTGATAGTGCAGAATGCGTGGTGACCAATTCAGCACCAACCTCAGCACCTATGTCGATATAGGGCACAATCTCTTTTGGAAAATCCATGGGTCTCCAACAGGGGTCACTGGGAAGATGTAGTGTGGGTATGATGCCTGAATCCTCGAGAATCCTTCTGACCTCGCGGAAATTGAGACTGTAGTTCAGGTCCATCCGAAGGTCGATAAAGGCTGGATTGTGAGACATACCTCTCTTCACCTGATCAATGTGTCTGGCGAAAGTTCCTATCTCCATGGAAGACCACACCAACGTTTCCAAGCGGCTGGCTTTTGTTACTTTTGGTTGGACAGATTGCAAGTCTGTCATGCAATGGAATCAGGCACATTTATTGCTTAGGAAGTCATAACTCATCAATCTGCGTAAGCATTATATTGACCAGAATGAAATCCTCACGCAAATAGGCTTTAATCGTGGAGCGTATCAGACCTGCCGGATCATATTGCATACCTTTTCAAATTGGTATTCCTAGGTGAAGGGGCTGTTGGGAAGACCAGCCTTGTCGGTAGGTATGTGTATGATTCTTTCGAGGGGGACTATTTAGCAACAATAGGCACGGACATCCATGTCAAGACAGTTCAGCTTGAGGATACAATGGTCAAGCTGGTTGTGTGGGACATTGCAGGCCAGGATGACTTTGCACAGCTTAGAAAAGCATACTACCAAAATGCCAGTGGCGCGTTCTTTGTATTTGATTGTACAAGACCGGAAACCATTGAGAGGATTGAGGAATGGATTGAGGCATTGTATGGTGTGACGAAGCAAATTCCACTTGTCCTCCTTGAGAACAAGATCGACCTAGACAGCAAAATCGATCCCAAGGAAATCGAGAGAATCGTCAAGAAGCACGGCCTAACACATGTAAGAACAAGTGCCAAAGAAGATACAAATGTCGAAGAGGCATTTATACAGATGACTCGAGAGATTCTGGCCAAGACCCGGCTCAAAGGCGCCGCTACATTGTGAGCCTAGATGTATGCGTAAGCTTAACATATGAAATGGACATAAGGCTAGAGAGGTGCCACCTTGGAAGATCCAGACTTTGTTTACAAAATCGTCCTTCTTGGTGAGTCAGGAGTGGGCAAGACATCCCTTGTACAGCGGTACGTTTATGACAGCTTAAGTCCTGAGATGGCTCAGACCATCGGTGCCGTCCTACACGTGAAGACCATTCCCCTCGAAGATGGCAACTACAAGCTGATAATCTGGGACCTTGGTGGGCAGGAGTCTTTCAGGCAATTGCGTGAGCAATATTGCGCCAATGCTAGCGGCGCATTCTTTGTCTTTGATCGTGGTCGACCAGAAACCTTGGGCAGCATTGATAGGTGGATGGAATCTTTGTATGCATCAGCAGGTGAGGTTCCTGTTGTGGTGATTGAAAACAAGATAGACCTCAAACCCGTCTTTGACGCAAAGGATATTCAAGCAGAGATTGACAAGCGTAGGCTCTCCCTCATGCAGACTAGCGCCACAGAGAGTATGAACGTGAATCAGACATTCGAGGAAATGGTGCGGACTATCCGTGGTGGCAAATCTTAGTGTGGCGCATCTGGCGAACTACCTTTGTACGCGAGACCTAGTTTCTTCTTCTCTCCAGTTACCATGTACACTGCTCTCTCGGCAATAGCGAATGCTTGGTCTGCAGCGCGCTCACAGTATCTTCCCACAATAACATAGAACATAGCCATCGTTGTGATGTCAGTTCTTTTTCTCAGGTATTCGACTATCTCCTCAAACATCTCTGAGGTTTCTCGATCACTATCCGCCTCCATCTTTTCAAGCTCATCGATGCTAGAGAGGTCATTCTCAAGAACTCCCTTCATAGCTATGTCGAGTGTTTTCTTCGCTAGGTCAGCGACATAGGGTAATGATTCTAGTTCTTTGAAATGCTCCAAGCCCTCGCACAATCTGACAATGTGCGCAATCTTGTAAGCATATCTACCGATACGATGGAGATGATATGACACCTGAAGATAGGTGGCTAGTCTTCTTAGATCAGATGCAACAGGCTGTCTTCGAGCAATGGTTTCAAAGACATTGGCCTCAACTTTCCCTGATAACTCTTCTATCTTCTGAGAGTCTTCTTTGACCTCCGCCGCCATTTCTTGATCGAGAAGCTCGAATG
>JAHQWZ010000299.1 GCA_029856425.1 Candidatus Thorarchaeota archaeon | reverse complement strand
CAAAGGCAGTTGTGATTAGGGATGATGAAACCGGAAGGAAAATGGCCACAATAAACACGGAGATGGTGCCAGATCTTGCAATCCTTGAACCGTCCTTTACAAAGGATCTACCCAAAACCCTCACTGCATATACGGGCATGGATGCCCTGACACATGCTGTTGAGGCATATGTTTCGTCATGGAAGAACGACTTCTCAGACGCATGTGCAATGAAAGCTGTACAGATAGTTTTCGAGTGGCTGCCCAAAGCAATTGAGAGCCCTCATGACCTTGAGGTCCGAGGAAAATTGCTTGTTGCGGCAAACCTTGCAGGGATGGCGTTCAGCAATTCACAGGTAGCTCTTGGTCATTCGCTAGGTCACAGCATGGGTGCAGTCCTAAGATTACAGCATGGCCTCGCCGTTGGCTTGGCTTTGCCTAATACGATTGAGTTCAACACGAATGAAAGCGATGAGGCAGCAAAGAACTATGCGGAGCTTGCACGCCTTCTTGGTGTGACTTTGAAGAATCCTGTCAGAGCAGCAATGGAATTTGCTAAAATGGTTCGTAAACTCATGGAAAAGGTTGGTTGCCCCACAAGTCTCAAAGCGGCTGGCGTGAAGAAGAAGGATTTCAAGGCGAATCTTGACAAGTTGGTCGAGTTCTCAATGATGGATGCTGCGATTACCATGAACCCGCGCAACTTTGAGAGCAGCACCCTCAGGAAGATCTTTGAATACATGTATGATGGGACGCCAATTGATTTCTAATTGAGGGGAAGACCATGTTAGGCTACCGTGGAAAAATCCTCAAAGTCGATTTAGAATCTGGCGAGTTTTCGGACTTGGCAATTGACCCCCAGATGGCACGAGAATATATTGGAGGCGCTGGCTATGCCTGCAGAATTCTCTATGACATGATTGACTCAGAAACTGACCCACTGGGACCAGAAAACCCACTGCTAATCCTCACCGGACCTTTTACTGGAACCATGGTCCCCACAGGCAGCAAGACATCATTCTGTTCTAGGTCTCCTCAGACCGGGCTGTGGGGTCACAGCACTGTAGGAGGACATTTGGGTGCAGACCTGAAATTTGCTGGATATGATGGAATCCTATTAACTGGAAAGGCTGCAACGCACTCCTATCTACTCGTGAATGATAATAATGCTGAGTTGAGAGCCGCAACTCACCTATGGGGAAAAGACACCCAAGTTGTGTGGGATGAGCTGAAGAAAGAAACAGGATTCAGGAATCCGGGCGTTGCACGAATCGGGATTGCTGGAGAGAACTTGGTCAAGTATGCTAGTGTAATAGTAGACCACTATCGCGCAGCTGGACGGACTGGTGTAGGAGCGGTCATGGGCTCTAAGAATATCAAGGCGATTGTTGTCAACGGCACAGACAGAAAGATACCTGTAGCAGACCCTGAAGGATTGATTGCACTTGCAAAGGCAATGAATGAAGACAAGAGCGAAGACCCCACCTTCAATATGTACTCAGAGCTAGGTACTGCAGGATATGTTGATATGGCGAGCATGATGTATGGCTCGTTGCCAGCAGGATACTATACTGTTTCAGATTTTGACTCATATAATCTCAGTGGGACATCAGTACGAGAAACATTCCTCATTGGGAAGTCTGCGTGCTTTAGATGCCCAATAGGTTGCGGAAGGAAGGTCAAGATTACTGCTGGCAAGTATGCAACGGATGAGTTCGCTGGGCCTGAGCTCGAAGTGACAGGAACATTGGGAACACTTATTCTGAACAACCAGCTTGATTCTCTAGTCCATTGCAGCAAGACACTTGATCTCCTGGGAATGGACTTTATCTCTGCAGGAAATGTGGTCGCCTTTGCCTACTACCTCTTCATCGAGGGCAAGATCAGCAAGAGGGATCTCGATGGAGTCGCACCGCAGTGGGGAGAAATCGACTCCACCTTAGCACTTTTAGAGAAAATATCTAAGAGAGAAGGCGTGGGAGACCTGATGGCGGAGGGCACATGGGCATTCGGGAAGAAGTTCGGAGTCGAGAATCTGGCTGCCCAAGTTAATGGCCTTGAGCTACCCATGCACGATCCGAGGGGCTTTTCTGGTATGGCTATAGCTTATGCGACGTCGCCTCGCGGAGCATGTCACATGACAGCTGATATGTATAACGTGCAGATGGGACAGACAAACGAGGCACTTGGGATAGAGAGTTTCGACAGATTCGCCAATGAAGCTGATGTAGCTGCTAGGCTCCAGGACTTCCGATGCATAACCAACTCTGCAGGCATCTGTAATTTCTATCCATTCCTAGCAGAAGAGATTGTAGACCTGTTTAAGATGGTGATTGGCTGGGATTACTCAGTCGAGGAGCTAGCACGGACTGGTCAGAGAATATTCACACTCATGCGCCTCTTCAATCTCAAGATGGGATATGACACGAAGAAGGAAAAGCTCCCTGACATTGTGCTTCAACCACTCGAGGGCCCGTCAGAAGGTCACGTTCCAGATGTGGAAGACCAGCTTAAGACATGGTACAAACATAGAGAGTGGAACATGAAGACTGGCAGACCTTCAGCAAGGCAGCTAGAAGCATTGAATCTCTCAGGTCTGTAGGGCTTTGATATTAGAGATTGGACAAATCCTTGAGAATCGATTTCATCACATTATATAGGATTCCTACATCTGCAATCCTGAGTCGCTCATCAGGAGTGTGTGGGTTCTCCATTCTTGGACCAATTGAAACCATCTGAATTCCCGGGATTTTTGAACCGATTATGCCACACTCGAGTCCAGCATGAATAGCCTCCACTTTAACCTCCCTCTCTAGAACCTTCTCAAGATGAGAGCGAACATATGCTAGAAATGGATTCTTCGGTTCTGGATTCCATCCGGGGTAAGGGGAACGTTTCCCCTCCTTTGAGAAGACAATAATCCACTCGTAGGGATAAGATGCCAGGATGTTTGGAGGATAGGG
>JAHQWZ010000298.1 GCA_029856425.1 Candidatus Thorarchaeota archaeon | reverse complement strand
AGAAGATCTTGTGGACATGACCCAACTTAGGTATACTACATCGAAGGGCCGACCTGCACATTTCGAGATAGATTCAACTGCAAAAGTATTGGATTTTCGAGAAAATGACATAAAATTTCTCGATTTATCGCTCTTGAACACGTGTTCTAATCTTGAAATGCTGTATTTGGCAAAAAATCAGCTAGAAACCATCGACCTGACTCCCCTAGCTGAAATCTCCTCATTGAGGTGGCTCGACCTCAGTCATAATCAACTAAAGCAGGTTAGTCTTTCCCAACTGGGTGAATGCAAGAATCTTGAACGGCTTTCTCTTTCGTATAATCCTCTTGGACAGGTTGAACTCAGCTTCCTTGCTCAGTGTCCATCTTTACACACTCTTAGACTAACTAATACCCTGCTCAAAAACATTGATTTGAATCCGCTAAACAAATGCTCTAGCCTTGAACAGCTTTCAGTATCATTCAATAGTCTAGAAGAGGTAGACTTAGCTCCTTTAGCCAGTTGTAGCAAGCTACAAACCCTAACACTGAATCGGAACCGACTAGCACACATTGATTTGAGTCCTCTCTCATCGTGCATGCAATTAAAGACTCTCAATCTGAGTGACAACCGACTTGATCAGGTGGAACTCGATGCATTGAGCACTTGTTTTGACCTATTTTCGCTCAATCTGAGCAAAAACCAGCTAAAAGAAGTCGATTTGACACCAATTGGGAAACTCCAGAATTTGCAAGGTCTTGATTTAAGCTCTAATCAGCTTGGAACGGTAGACCTTACATCTCTTCAACATTGTACGAAGACCGAAATCAAGCTCTATGGAAACCCTCTCGAGGAGATCTTACAGCCAGACAATATCTGTACGAATCTTGTATTAGAAGATCTGTCAAAATGAGAGCTTGCAGGAAACTTATCTACCTAGTAAAGACTGAGATGCTAGGAGATTTCGATGACAAACTACATCTACATAGCGACGAGTCTGGATGGCTTCATCGCCACAAATGACGGAGGCCTTGATTGGCTCGACGAAATCCCAAACCCAGAAAAGAGTGACTTCGGATTCGCCGAATTTATGAGTGGCATAGATGCAATACTAATGGGGCGAAGAACCTTTGAGAAAGTCCTGACATCTGGTCTATGGCCTTATGAAAAGCCCGTATACGTGCTGAGCAAAAGCAAGGTCGATGTGCCAAAGGAGTTGGAAAGCAAGGTCAAAACCATCAACGGGAACCCGAAGGAACTTGTCGACCGATTAAAAGAGCTGGGGCATCAGAACCTGTATGTTGATGGAGGCATTACGATTCAAAGCTTTCTCGAAGAGGACCTAATAGATGAGATGATAATAACAAGAGTTCCCGTTCTCCTCGGGAATGGCATTCCACTTTTTGATTCCCTCACCCGAAGGCTGCATTTTTGCCATAAGAAGACCGAACTCCTTAATGAGATGCTGGTAAAAAGCTTCTACTCGCGAGTCAGGGAGTGAGCAGAGCCTATAGGTTGTGAGATTTGAATCATCTAGCGGTCAGGGGTTCCAACAAGAATGTCGATAGTTCAACTTGGACCTTGCAATACAGAAGTGCTTAAGAAGGAAACATATTCGATGGTGGATGGGGCGCGTAGTCTAGTCTGGATAAGGCACCAGCCTTCGGAGCTGGGTATCCCAGGTTCGAATCCTGGCGCGCCCGCCATTGTCATATGCATTCTGTTTAAGACAATGAACATCATTACTAGAATCTTGGTTCTTGAGCTATGAGTGAATGGTCTAATATTCTAAGGAAAAACCCCCTCGAATGGTTGACAAACAAAAACAACCCAGCGGTTCGTTACCACTCACTCATCCATCTTCTTGATCAGGCTCCAGACCATCCTGATGTTCTAGAAACTCGTAATCTTATCAATTCTGATCACAAAGTCACTAGAATACTGAGCAAGCAGAATCCTGAAGGATACTGGGAGTCGTCCACAGAACCCTACAATCCAAAGTACAAGGCCTCGTACTGGCAAGTCATGATACTAGGTATACTAGGCTTGGATAGAAGTAATCCTATGATTAGGAGAGCTGTGGAACACGTGTTCCAATTCCAGCACGAAGAGGGTGGATTTACGGAGTATGGTGAAGAGGTCGCACGAAGGAAATTTCATGAATTCAAGGACAAGCAACTGGTCAGAAACCGGAAACCGTTTCTTGAACATCAATGGATCAAAGAAAGAATTCACGAATTCCAGCTAACTTGCCTCACTGGAAATGTATGCCTAGTCCTCATTAGACTGGGTTATGCTTCCGACAGACGTGTCAAGAAGGCACTGAAATGGCTTGTAGAAGTTCAGAACAAAGATGGCGGTTGGCTCTGTCCTTACTGGAGAGCGCACAAAAATGACAAACATGGCTGCTTCATGGGTACAATCACACCCCTAGATGCATTAACTGAACTGCCACATAAGCACAGAACTCCAGAGATGAAGAAATCAATTCAGGCAGGCGCTGAGTTTCTTCTGATGCACAGACTATTCAGAGCAGACCATCATGAATTCAAAGTGATAAATGAGTCATGGCTTAAACTTGGATTCCCACAGTTTTTCTATGATATTCTGCGTGGACTATCTGTCATCTGTAAGGCTGATCTTGCTAATGATAGGCGGATAGATGAGGCTTTGAGAATCTTGTTAGAAAAGCAGCAAGCAGATGGCAGCTGGGTTCTTGAGAGTTCACCTATTGGCCGTATGCAGACCAACCTTGAGCAGAAGGGCAAACCAAGCAAATGGATAACACTCAAGGCTCTTAGAGTGATTAAATCTGTGCTTGAAACCAGAGGTTCATTGGAACTGAATTAATGGAAGTCCATGAGGTGGAAGTGTCAGAATACTGGTGATTCAATATCATGCTTCTACTGTTTCTTACCCATTTTCTTGTTCCACACATCTAAGAAGTATTCAAGTGACCTATCATATGTCCGTTCAGCTTCGGGCG
>JAHQWZ010000297.1 GCA_029856425.1 Candidatus Thorarchaeota archaeon | reverse complement strand
CTCCATAATCGAGAAGAATCTCAGCTTATTACGATCGCCAGCGTGGGAATGAACGATGAACTACTCTCGAATGTTATTGCGTTGAATGATGAAGCCAGCAATAGATACATTACATCAATGGTGGCTCTTAGCAAGACTCCAGTATTTGCACCTGACGTCCTAGAGGAGAAGTCACTCGATGCCTTTAATGAATGGCTAATGAAACTAGAAATTCGTTCAGCAATAGTCTGGCCATTATTAGATGATAGGAAAGAGCTGTTGGGTGTTCTAGGCATCGCATCAAAGGATAAGCAAGAGATGGAAGAGGAATCTAGAGTCTTCTTTGAAACGGTTGCAGAAATGTTCGCTCAGGTTCTTGAGAAGCTCAGATCGCAAGAGGCACTTGCGGCAGCTGAGGAGAAGTTCCGGAGTATCTTCAATGAGATACCAATTGGACTACAGTTGTTGGAACAGGACTCAGAAGGAGACCTCCGGCTTATTGATGTGAATCCCTCGGCTGACATCATGCTAGGGTCTCCTAGTATTCCGTTAGTTGGAAAGAAATTGGAAGAGATAGTACCTGAGTACCGAAGGGATTTGATTATTGAGCATTGCAGACGGGCTGTGAACGAAGGAGAGCAATGGGATACAGAGGATGTGATAGTTGAGGATGAGCAAATGATTAGGGCTGTCAGAGCCAGCATATTCTCTGTGCTGCCTGGAATGATTGCTATGTCGTTCCTCGACCTAACCGACAGAGTTCGCGCAGAAAGAGAGGTACGGAGGCTCAATGAACAACTGAACCAGATTGTAGAAGAGCGGACTGTGGAATTAGCTTCGGCAAATAAGGAACTGGAGGCGTTTGCTTATTCAGTGTCCCATGACCTTAGAGCACCTCTGCGGACAATGGATGGATTCAGTCAAGCTTTGCTGGAAGACTATTCAGAAACTCTCGATGACACGGCAACCGATTACCTGAAGAGAATAAGACTTGCTGCCAACAGAATGGCAAGACTGATTGATGAAATTTTGGATATCTCCAGAGTGACCAGACTAGAAATGGATAGAGTTTCGGTAAACCTATCTTTGATGGCGGAAGAAGTTGTCAAGGATTTGAGGGAGAGTGATTCCGAAAGAACTGTGAAGGTCGTCATTGAAGAAGGAATGAGGAATAGATGTGATAGACGGCTTATGAGGACAGTGCTTCAGAATCTTCTTGGAAATGCTTGGAAGTTTACATCATTGACTGATAGTCCTAGCGTAGAGTTTGGCTCGCTTGATGTTGATGGTGAAACAGTCTACTACGTAAAGGATAATGGAGCGGGATTTGAGATGGAATATGCCGAAAAACTGTTTAAGCCCTTCCAACGTCTACATCGGACTGACGAGTTCGAGGGTTCAGGCATTGGACTTGCAACTGTTGAACGTGCCATCAGTCGCCATGGAGGTAGAATCTGGGCAGAAGGTGAAACAGGAAAAGGTGCAACATTCTACTTCACACTCAAGAAGAGAGCAGAGGATACAAGATGACAGGTGCTAAGATTCTCCTGGTTGAAGACAATAGAGATGATGTCCTCCTTACAATCCGTGCACTCGAGAAGGCGAATATCGTGAATCATGTCGATGTGGCAAAAGATGGAATCGAAGCTCTTGAGTATTTGAGAGGGGAAGGTAAGTTCAGCAATCGAGATACCGCCGAGCAACCAGCAATAATACTTCTGGACCTCAAAATGCCCCGCATGGGAGGACTCGATTTCCTCAGAACTATTCGTGGCGAAGAGAAGTTCAGACTTCTGCCAACAGTTATTCTAACATCTTCCCGAGAAGAGCAAGATATCATCGAGAGTTACCGCCTCGGAGCTAATAGCTACATTCAGAAGCCTGTAGACTTCGACCAGTTCGTAAAAGCTGTTCAAACTCTTGGCTTGTATTGGTTGGTTTTCAACATCAGTCCTGATGGAGGTTTGAGCTCTTGACGGAAGGGATTCGCGTCCTGTTAATTGAGGATTCGGAGGATGATGCAATCCTAATCGAAAGGGAACTCAAGAAGGGTGGATATAATCCTATAATTGAACGTGTATGGACTGAGGAAGCAATGAAGAAGGCTTTTGAGTCTGGCACGTGGGATCTTATCATCTGCGACTATATGCTTCCTGCATTCAGCACCGAGGAAGCACTGGATGAGGTCAAAGCCAGTCACCGGGATATCCCGTTCATCATTGTGTCAGGGGCGATATCTGAAGAAGTGGCAGTACGGATGATGAAGGCCGGGGTTCATGATTATCTGAAGAAGGACAACCTAGCAAGACTTGTTCCAGCCATTCAGAGGGAGATTAAGGATGCTGAAGTTCGTCAAAGGCGACGAACGGCGGTCGACGCACTTCGTGAATCAGAAATGAAGCATCGAATGCTTGTGAAATCGATTCGCGACATCGTCTTCGTCTTGGAAAGTGATGGAAGGGTATCAGAATATTATTCTAAGCTGGGACTTCGTCCTGACATGAATTCAGTGCAGATGCAAGGAAAATGGATAGGAGAACTCATGCCTGCAGAGGTGGCCGACCTCTATTTGGTGAACTCAGATAGGGTTCTCTCTGATAGAGTGGCGCGGAGTTTCGAGTGCCTTATAGATGATGATACAGAGAAACGTGCATATTGGGTCACATTGAGTCCACATGAGGACGGGAATAGAATTGTTGCAGTTGTTCATGATGTTACAGAACTGAAGAGGGTCGAAGAAGAGCTGAGAGCAACGAGCAATATTGCCACACTTTACCTAGACATTCTGCAGCATGACATCAGGAATCAGCTTCAGGCAATTAAAATTGGCACTGAGCTTCTAACATACGAACGCAACTCTGAAAGAGACCCCAGGGTTCTGGAGGAGGTTTCCAGCGCTGTGGAACGATGTGATGCATTGATTGCTGCTGTTCATGGGACCAGGGATCTACTGAAGGAGCCTCTGAAGAAAGTTTCACTATGCAGGACTCTAATTGACTGT
>JAHQWZ010000296.1 GCA_029856425.1 Candidatus Thorarchaeota archaeon | reverse complement strand
TCCTTCCGGAATTTAGTAAGAAGCCAGTTAGATTGTGCCATTTCATGGTAAAGATAAACGTTGTGAAAGACAGGCGGACTTTCAAATCGCGTTCTGTAACAAAGGTCAATCTTTATCAGGGGTATTAGAAGTGAAAACGACAACCTGCTATAGGTGAGGAATGCAGTAATGTGTGCTGCTCATGAAGAGATTGACCAAATCCATGAAGCTGAAGAAGCTGCGAACAAGCAGCTGAAAGAAGCAGAAGCCCACGCGAAGGAGATTCGAGAGAGCGCGGAGAAAGAAGCGAAGGAGATAACTGAGAACGCTGAGAAGGAGGCGAAGATGGCTGCTCAGCGTTCGAGAGATGGACTCCAAGCCAGAAGATTGGAGATTGAACAGAAGGTCCAGAAAGAAACTGAGAAGAAGATTTCAGGGATTGAGGACTCAGCTCGTGGCCAAGTTAAGAAAGCCGTTGATATAGTCTATAAGCTGGTTACGGGGGAGGAATGACAACATGGAAGGAGTCACCAACATCATCAAGATAATCAATACCAAAACTAAGGATGAGTGTGACAGAATCATCGCTGAGGCCGAGGAATTCAAGAAACAGCGCCTCGAGAAGGCGAGAAAACGTGCCAAGACAATTACTGAGGAGATTGCAGGAAGAGCTGAGCGCGAGACTGATGCAGAAGTTGCCAAGTACCATGCCAGTGCCAAGCTACAGGCAAAATACCGCCTTCTTGAACGCAAAGAGGCAATCATGAATGAGGTTTTTGAAGCTGCGTGGGACAACCTTCAGAAGAGTGTTCTCGAAAAGAAATACGACAAGACTGTCTTCAACCTAGCTATCGATGGTGCTGCCTCTCTTCAGGAGCCAGATATCGAGCTGGTCCTACCTGTAGGACAAAAGGTCAGCCTCGGTGTGGATGAGCTCGCAAAGACAATCTCGAAAGAAACAGGCGTCAAGACAAACGTGAGCATTTCTAAGGACACAATCAGAGCCACTGGCGGAGTGATTGTTCGAACCAAAGATGGCACTAAATTAGTCGATAATACATACGACGCTAGAAAAGAACGCTTTGATGACTTATTGAGGGATCGAGTAGCATCTGCCCTATTTCCAAAGAAGGAATCCGAGTAGAGGAAAATGGGCTACTCCCATCCATCCTCTACTAGAGTTGTTTTTCTCAACCAATGAGGCTTGAAATGGACCCAATGAGTAGAAACGCAATAACGAAACCGTAGATAGCAACTGCCTCAATGAACACGACATAGAGAATGCTCTTGCCAAAGGTCTCTGGCTTCTCTGTGATTGCGCCTAATGCTGCTGCAGATGCAGTACCCATACCCAAGGAAGCGCCAATACCCGCAAGCCCAATAGCAAGACCTGCACCGATTGCAAGACCAAGAATGGCCATACCAGCCCCCTCAGTGGTTTGCAGTGGCACAAATCCAGAACCTGGCACACCAAGTGCCTTGACCGGGGTAGGTGCATAGAACGCTGCTGCCAAGATGGCGCATACAACTGCTCCCAATCCTAGCATCAATATGTTGGTTGTCCTTGTATTGATTTTCACTGAATGTTGTCCTCCAGTTGCCAAATTGTTATCATTCTCTGACGTTTTCGGGTAATTCTCCTCTTTCTAAATGTTGCCCTCCGGTCACCATATTGTAATCATTCGTCTGATATTCTCTGGGGCTTCGCCCCGTTCGATACCTACCGCAATGGATCGGATATTCCGAATCTCATAGTACTTTAGATTGAAGAATCCTAGCACTGTTCCAATGTGGAACGGAAAAGCTGTGAGTTGAATCTTCACCCGTTTAGCAATGTAGTCTTCGATTGCCAGCTCGACTTCTGAGAGATCATTAGTCTCTTCATAGAGTCTTGCCAGCCTTCCCGCAAGCTGACTATACTTGGTCGAACCGATCTTGTTGAAGACTTCACGCCAAGATGAGCAGGCCTCGATGGCTTCCACTATCGCATGCGACTTTCGAGTGAACCTAACTAGGGACATGGCAATGACCCTCGGTTCAAGCTGGAGAGCAAGTGCTCTAATCATTGTCAAGACGTTCCTGAGGTCAACTCTAGCCTCTAGGACATCCAACACACGACTCTGATCCTTTTCAGAGAACTCCTTTAGAGCATCCATGACTGTTCGAAGGTACCACTCCTCCACTGCAACCTCAAGGGGAGCCGTGGATTCAAATTCCTCGTATAGAGGGACTTTAGTCAGAAGAGCAATCTTCACATCCCAATAGGGCATGATATCAATGGCTTTCTTAACAGTGCCCGAATCAACAAGCTGGTCGAATTCACCTGCTCGCTCAGGAGATGTTGGTACTAGAAATCTCAAGATCTCATCGCGTTCGAGCTCCACATGAAGCCCTCGGATGATCGACTTGATACTCTCTGCCAAGAACATGTTGAGGTAGGTCTCTGTAAAGTCCCGTACTCTTCCGGTGAGTGACCGGATAAGCCTGTAGCTAATGTCTGCGAAGTCCTTGGATAGAATCAGTCCAAGATCAGCAGGATCGGGGACATCTCGTGGAAATTCCGCTGAGATGACAGGTCCATAATAGGTCCCCCCCAAGTTCCTTAAGAAGTCCTCATAGCTTGGGGACTGCAGAAGTCGTTCATAGTCACCAATGGACAGAAACCGAGACTTCATGCCTCTAATTCTTGCATTGATGTAGCCATATTCATTCGCAGCCCTTGAACCCATCTTAAAACACCGTGATTTTTCGTCAGCGGGATTACGAGTTTTCAATCCATGCGGGATATAAAGGTTGACGAATGGAAAGAAATGGCAGATAGTAGAAGAATTCAAATAACTGGGACGGCTCGTGAATTCAGTTGGTCGCTATGACGGAAGGAACTGACGAACTTGTACCCAGGCGAGATGACTACTTCGACCTTGGGAGTCTCTTTAGAAACTCTGCCACCATCACATTTGTCATCCAGATAGCGGCAGTCATATTGATAGTAGGTTCGCTCACT